>VYDB01000120.1 GCA_009843635.1 Gammaproteobacteria bacterium | reverse complement strand
AGCGCCCGCAAAACCCCGCCCCTAAAGACTCTCAGAACAGCGCAAGTGCCTCAAACTGGTAAGTGCCCGCGGGAGCTGGCGCGTGGGCCATTCAGTTGGCTCGGCTGTCAAGGAAACCCCCACGGATTGATGGGCGTGCGCGCCAGTTGGCCAGCGGGCGCTTGCTCAGGGTGCCGCCTTTTCCGGCGAGCGGGGTGCCGATTGCCGGGTCTTGACCACCACCGTCACCTCCGCCTGCACCGGCCGCAGGTTGCACGCCTCGATGCCGAATGCCTCGACGCAGTAGGTGAGCGAGTAGGTGTAGGAGCCGTCCGGCTGGTCGGCGATGGCGTGGGAGGCGCCAAAACCCTCGAAGGCCAGTTCGCCGTCCTCGAACAGGCGGTACTTGGTTGCGCCCGCCACATGGGACCAGAACAGCGTGTAGGCGCCGTCTTGCGAAGGGTTGGGCTGCGCCGTCAGCATACTGATGCCTGTGGGCATCATGGGGGCCGCGCATCCGAACAAGCCAAAGTGAACCAAGCTGGCTTGGGCGATGCGCCGCCAACGGTTTGCTGCCGCTGGCCTGGCATTCGTCACGTTGCGGAGGAAACCGTTCATGGGTGGCGATTGTGGGCGGGCGCGGGGAACGCCGCCAGCGAAAACCCCCGCAAGTTGTGTCGGGATTTTCGTCCGTGGAGGCAACGGCATTGGCAACATTGTGGGCGCGGGCATGCCTCACAGGCCAAGGCTCCTGCCGCTTGAGACCCGCGGGTGGCCCCTCACAATGCACTCAAATGGCGGACACCACCATGCCGGGCAACGAGACCTCAAAGAACATCGACCCCGAAGCTTGGGCCAGCCTCCGCTCCGCCATCTCCCGCCCCTTCCCCAAGCCCAACTCCGACCAAATCGCCTTAAAGGCCATCGACCACTTGGGCGACGAAGTAATGAAGGTGATCGATGTCGCTTAGCAGCTTGGCCGCGTTTGATGGGAGGCCGCCAACGATTCGAGCGCTGCCAGTCGCTGTCTTGTGCATCGTCGGATCGGTGGATGCTGGCGCTGACCTTGGTGAAGCCCGCTCGCTCGACGGTGAAGCCGTGGTCATCTCCGTTGCGGACAGCGAGGCGCGGGAAGGCCGGGAACTCGAGTTTCCGGTGACGCTCTCCGACGAGTACGGGTTGCCGGTCGAGATCCGATGGCGTGTCGTGGCGGGGACCGCGGTGGGTGGCGTGGACTTTCATGCGGCGCATGCCGAAGGAACGCTGCACATCCCCGCCCAAACGACGGAGGCGGCGATTCGGATTCGGACTCTGTCCGACATAGTGCCCGAACCTGACGACACGCTGACGCTGGCGCTTGTGGACGCCTCGCCCGATGCAAGTGAGGGACTTGAGTTGAGCGAGACGTCGAGCACCGCCGTCGGCACCATCCTCGACAACGACGGCGGCCTGTTCATGCCGGACAGCCAGCTTCGCGAGGCGGTCAACTCCGCGTTGGGCAGGCCGGGCTACGCGGAGATAACCGAAGTCGACCTGGCCGGACTGACCGTCGTTAGCGGTGTCGCTGTCAGGGACCTCCGAGGGCTCGAATTCGCGACGGGTCTCAAGAGCCTCACCCTGGCTTCTTCGCCGGTGCCAAACCTGTCGCCGATCGGTCACCTTGCCGCCCTGGAACGCCTCGACGCAGAAGTGAGCGTCGCGGAACGGAACCGACTGCCGGATTGGGACATGTCTCGCCTGTCCGGGCTGCGCAACCTCACCGAACTGGTTCTCTCGGGATGCCCTGTATTAAACATTGCGCCATTGGCCGACATGACCGGATTGGTCAGATTGCATCTTCCACATGTGCTGGCAACGGACCTCGAACCCCTTGCCAATCTGACGGGACTCGAGGACCTGGACTTGAGCGGCAATGTCGTCGCCGACCTTGGATTCCTGGCCGCATTGACCAACCTCAAGTCCTTGACTCTCGATGGGAACAACTTCAGCAACCTGTCGCCGCTGCAGGAACTGGCCTCGCTTGAACGGTTGAGCCTCCACAACAACTCGGTATCCGACGTGGAGCCGCTGGCGGCGCTGTCGGGCCTGAAGCGGCTCCACTTGGGCGGAAACAACGTCACGGACATCTCGCCGCTGCTGGAAGCCGGGGTCTTGGCCGATGATGGCCAACTGTACGTTCACGACAATCCGCTGGATGACGTGTCGGCCAATGCGCACGTCGCCACGCTCCGCGGCCGGGGCGTCAGCGTTTACGACATTGGCGTTTGGGTTGGCGACGCGGTTGCAGCGGAAGGCCGGCCGCTTGTGTTCACCACTTTCTTGAGCCGTCCGGCGCGAGAGCCGGTCGAAGTTCCTTGGAGGACCTCCACGCCTCTCGCGGAGGACGATGATCTCGACGCGCTTAGCTACAGGCGGACCTCCGCTGACACGGTGGACTATGCCAGTGCTTACGGCGTCGCAACGATTCCCGCTGGCGCGACGCAAGCCCGGTTTTCGGTTGAAACCAACCGTGACGAGGTCGAGGAAAAGCACGAAATCGTGTGGGTTACGGTGAGTGATCCGGATCTGGGTTGGTCACCGGGCGGCGCCCCATTCCCCCAAGGAGTGACTATGGCCAGTCAGCGTGGAATCATACTTGGGACCGGCATGATTCTGGAGCCGGAAAGCCCGACGCAGCGGATTTCGTTTGTCGAATCGGCCAGCCACGAGTCCCGCCGGAGCTTCCTGCGCGCGGTGAACCGATTCCCCCATCGACAGAACCTCATTCGAATCGAGGCGATCGACGGTGCCGGCCGTCGCAGGGGGCCGCTCACGCTTAATCTCCACTCAAACTTCGCTGTCAACTTCAATTCAACGGACCTGGAGCGGGGCAACCCCGGCAAGCGCCTGTTCGGGGAGACGGGCGCGGGCCAGGGCGACTGGCGGCTGGAACTGCAATCCAACGACCTCGAAGTGCTCTCGTACCTGCGTGCGGGGGACGGCTTCCTGACCAGCATGCACGACACCGTTCCGCTGGCGCACGGCGGTCACTTCGTGCCAATCTTCAACCCGGCCAGCAACTTCAACCAGATGAGCCGGCTGCGTTTGGTCAACGGGAACGACCGAGAGGTCAGCGTCAAAATCACCGGCATTGACGATCTGGGCGAGAGGCCAGGCGGCTCGGTCCGCTTGCGCATTCCGGCTGGCGAAACGCGAACACTCTCAGCCTCCGACCTCGAGCGCGGCACTGGCGTTAGCGGTCGAATTGGCGACGGGACCGGCAAGTGGCGCCTGATCGTCGAGCCCGACGAGCCCATGCAGGTCATGAGCCTGCTGGAGAGCCCTACGGGACACCTGTCGAACCTCTCCACCTCGGCGGAGCCTGAATCGTCCGACGGGGAATCCACGTTTCGGGTTCCGCTGTTCCCCTCGGCCAGCGACGCGCAGGGGCGGGAGGGTTTCGTGCGCATCGTCAATCGGGGCAGCTATACGGCAACGGTGCGCGTTTCGGCACGGGACGACTCCGGCTGGAGCTACGATCCCATCACCCTGTCCCTGGATGCCGGCAGGGCCGTGCAGCTCAACTCCCACGACCTGGAGTCAGGCAATCCGCGCAAGGGGCTGCCCGACGGCATGGGGCCCGGCGAGGGAAACTGGCGCCTGGAGCTGACGACGGCGCAGGACATCCACGTCGGAGCGTACATCCGCACGCGCGACGGCTTCCTGACGAGCATGCACGATGTCGTACCGCCCGTTGGGGACGATTATTTCGTGCCGATGTTCAATCCCGCCCACAACACCAGGCAGGTCAGCCTGCTGCGGCTGATCAATCCGCATTCCCGAGGCGCGAGGGTGAGAATACGGGCAACGGACGATTGGGGCGCCCGCCGCGGAGACACCGTGGAACTGCGCGTGCCGGCTAATTCAGCGCGCACCGTTTCGGCGCAAGCATTGGAGCAGGGGCTCGACGGGCTCACCGGAAGGACGGGCCGCGGCTACGGCAAATGGCGGCTGACGGTCTCCTCCAGCAGATCGATCCAGGTCATGAATCTCCTGGAAAGCCCGACCGGGCACTTGACGAACCTGTCAACCCGTCCAGGTCGGTAGGATATCCTAGATCGGGCGCAGTCAGAGTCGATTGTGGATGCGCATCAGCACGTTGCGGCAACAACTTCGGGCGAGTTGTCTCTGACAGCGTATTCTGCTGTCGTTGTCAATGAATCCGGCCATAACTGCGACGAGGTTGATGCAATCCCGATTGCCGGACCGTCACATGGTCCAGAAACGGCGGGTCGAGCAGTCTGTCCAGCGCCCCGCTACTGGACTTGAGTTGCAAATCGAACCAAGCGGACAAATAGTAGTGAGCGATGAACGTCGGCAGGCGAAACGCCTGATTTTCAGTATCGACCGCTTTGCCCAGAATCTGAAAATTGCGACTGAACTCCGCCTTTTCGTGAACCGGCAGCCTCCTGGCGATCGAGGGCATTTCGACGCCACGATCAGCAAGAAACCGTATCAGCGTGGAATCGTCTATTCCATAAGTGCCACCGTCAATCACGCTGGCAATCATCTTCTGACCGGTGGCTCTGTAATATGCGGCATGCACCAAAGGCTGCGTGCGCCGATCCGTTCTTGGCGCCAACTCATTCGGCGAAGCAAAAATCTCATGACGGCTGCCTCCCGCCTGTTCGTACCAGTCGCCCATCAATTGCTGAAAGAGAAAATAGGCGTAGTCGTCTTCGGTGCCATGCAGGAAGAACATGGGTTCTTCAATGTTCTCCAGCGTGTGCACCGGAGCGATCCCATACGCTTGAGGTTCCCACCGAATCAGGGAGCCGCCATTGAGGCCGAACCCTGCCGCTAGTTCCGGCAGTTGCCGTAATGCAACTTGGGCCGTCATTGAACCCAGCACATGACCGGCGATTCCGATGCGGCCAAGATCGACCCGGCCCTCCAGTAATCCACAATGCCTGCTCGACAGGTTCAGCGTTTCGAAGTGCGCGATACAGGTTGCCCGACTTGAGGCAAGCATATTCAGGTGGTCAATCACCGTACCAATGTCGTCTACGCGCTGCTGCAAAAGCCTAGCCATCATCTCCGCCATTCGTTCAGCCCCACCGCTGGGCGCCACCGCATCGCTAAGGTCGGGAAGCGGGCTATCACGAAAATCTTGCACCTCCAGCTCCAGACCATACAGGTACTGATACATGCGCGGATACATTTTGAAATCCTCGCCCATGACGTAGTAGGCCAAAGCCAAGCGGTTAGCGTCACTTTCGGCAGCGAAACGAGAATCGGAATCGGCGAATACAGGAGCGACGCCGCCATCGCTTGGCATTGTCATCGCGGCAACCACATAACCCCGGCTTGCAAGCAGTTCAGCGGTGTCGTTCCAGTCGGCTCTCCTGCCTCCCAAGCCATGCACCAAAACGATGAGTGGAAAGGCGTCCTCAACAGCGGGTGCGCCGACGTAGCTGCCGCGAGCGAGTCCTGTCAATTCGCCTGCAAGGTCGTCCCACTGGCCTTCGGAAATCCATTGGCCGAACGGGGAGAGCAGTAGCTGGGCCAAGTACTCGTCCCCCGCGACATAATCGCCGTAAGTGGCGCGTTTGGCACCCTCCACACGGTCGGCGGGATACCAGATTTCGGTAACGATGGTTCGAGGTTCGCCGCTCGCGCTGATCTCCTCGAGCAAGGCGCGGTAGGGCTCTCCCCCATAACGGGCTCCCCATGGGTCGAAAGCGGCATTTGGGTTTCTCACGTACTCGGTGATCGAACCCACCTCGTATCTTCCTTCGCCAAAGTCGGAAACTGCGAAGTCGACGATCACTTCCCGGCTCTGCGGATCATCGAGAGCGCGAATGATCAACACGGCGGCAAGCAAAAGGATGGCCGGAAACGCATAGGCGAAGACTTTTTTCATTGGGGTTCCCCGAGCGCGGCTACTCTGCCTAGTGCGCCCGTTCCATTGAAGGGGTGAATGGGTCGAAGGCGGAAACGCCCAACACATTGAAATCGTCCAAGTTTCTGGTTGCGACGGTCAGCGAGTGCACCTTTGCCGTGGCGGCGATCATCGCGTCAACTCGCCGTACTGGCTGCTGTGAATAGGCTCTTGCGAATTGACCCTATGTATGGCCCCTTGGGGCAGCAGCAGCCGCATGACGACCTCCAACTCCCGGCGGTGCTCCTCGAACCAAGCGGGGACCGCGTCCAAGTCCCTCAGGGCCTCGTTGCCCTCCGGCCCGAACGGCAGATAGGAGCACCCCGCCAGAAGCCAAAGCAGCCCCAGCGCCGCCGCACGGGCGGCGGGCTGTGCGCAACGTCCGCTACCGGCCATGGCAACTTCCATCCGCAGCGGACGACGGGGGTGTCCTCAGACAGGTCACCGAAGGTTTGCTTCGGTTCGAGACACTGGATGTTCAGTCCCCACTTGTGTATGCGAACCAACCAGGTTCGCCGAGATCTAGGAATTGGTAAGGGGAGCGTTCCCAATACGTCAACGACGCGAGCTTTTTCTTGTTGTATTCGATGGCCGTGGAGCTTCCCGAGCCCGTCCAGCCCGCTTTCCATAGAACGAAGGATGCCAGGTCCGCCCTCCACAGGATGAAGGAGAAGGCGGGGTCTCCATCATCAGGCCTTGACACGAGCACTTCGGGAATGCCGAGCTTCTCTTTGATTGCAAAGGCTGCGGCGTAGGCAGCCGCATCCGCCCGCGGGAGCTCGCCATGCTCGCTGCCATGTGGGGGGCTGGCATACCGAACTCGGCTTATGCGCTCGTGGGGCAGAAGCAGGCGCATGATGACCTCAAGCTCGCCCCGGTGCTGCTCGAACCAAGCGGACGCCGCGCCCACGTCGTCGAACCGGTCGTCCCCCTCGCCCAATACCCAGCCGCATCCAGTCAGCAACAGCAGTGCCAAGCAGGTTGGCAGAAGTCGCGCAATCGACGGTCGAGACGCACTGTTTATCATCACATGCCCTCCATCTGTGTTGGACTGTGAAGGCCGCTAATCCGACGAGCTCCTAATGGCAAACCAGCCGGGCTCGCCGAGATACAAGGCTTGGTTGGGTGGACTGCCCCAATTCGCCAATATAGTCTTCTTTTCATCCCTTTCTTCGTTGTAGCGGAGGGATGTGGATCTTCCCGACACGGCAATGCCGATCCTCCACAAAACGAAATCGAAGGCCGGACTTTTGCCGCCACGTCTCCATACGATGACCTCGGAAATGCCCAGCCTCTGCTTGATCGCGAAAGCCCCGGCGTAGGCGGCCTCGTCTGCCGGCGAGAAGCGGCCATTCTGGTCGGCATACGAGGGTTTGGAATGCCTAACTCTGTGCACGTTTGCATGGGGCAGGAGCAGGCGCATGACGACCTCAAGCTCTTCGCGATGCTGCTCGAACCAAGATGGCACCTCGTCCAAGTCATCAAGCTGCTCGATCCCATCCCCTAAAACTCCGGTGCCGCAGCCCGCCAGCAGCAATTGAACAGCGAAGCAGAGCGGGAGGAACCCAGCCCCTCCTCGCGTCGGACTACCGCCCATGATACAACTCCCATCCGCGCCGGACGACGGGGTTGTCATCGGGCAGGTCGCCGAAGGTACCGCCGGACTCCAGCCAACGGGTCGCGCCCTCCCTGGACAGCATGGGATACCAGATCGGATCCATCCCTTGAGGATTCATCGCTGCTGGCGAGGATGGCGCGACGGCAAGCGGCGCGAGATAGGGCGCGATGAACTCCCATAGCGACCCTCCCTCTTGGAGAAAATATTGGGCACCCCCGGCCCCAGACAGCGTCTCCTGCAACGAATAGCCGTTCGCAGCAGCTACGATGCCGTAGTGCAGGTTGCCGAACTCCGCGATTTTGGCCGGGTCGAGGCCGGCCGCATCCGCGTTGATATGTTCCTTGTAGTCCCAATCCCCGCGTGGGCTTAGATGTTTGATGAATTCCCGTACGCCCATCTTTCTACCTTTCATGATGTTAGCCTTCAGGTCAATGCCGCCAGCCTCAAGATGTTGGCAACAAATAGATATGTCCGGTTCTGGAACAAATGAACTGTCCGGTTTCCCGATCCGGGTTCCGGCCCTTTCCGCCGCCCCGCGAAGGGAGCGGAGCGACCGCAGCGGGACGGCGGAAAGGGCCGGCGGCGCGGCCCACCTAGGCGGCCTCCGCCAGGGGCTTCGGGCGCGGCGTCCCGTCCCCTTCGCAGCGCTGCAGCAGCCGCGGCCCGTGCCACACCGACAGGCTGCCGTCCATGTGCCGGCGCACCTTCACCGTCGCCTTCACGTAGTGCGGGCGCTCACCGTCCGCCTCGATCTGCAGCGTCAGGCGGTCGAACCGCACGCAGTTGTCCCGGCCCACCACCCGCTCGTGCACCTCGCACAGGATGTCGTCCAGCGCCTGGGGGCCGCGCATCGGCACGAACGCCGACCCCGCCTCCCGCGACGGGCGCGCGAACTCGGCGTTGAACGCCGGCAGGTAGGTCTCCTGGATGTACCGGTTGGCCGCCGCCATGTCCGTGATCCCCGCCAGCGCCAGCTCCTTGACCAGCCGGTCCTGGTGCGTGCCGAACATCCGCTCGGAACGCCCCCGCGCCTCCGGCGAGTACGCCGGGACCATCTCAACCCCAAGCCGCGCCATCGCCCGGCCGAACTGGGTCGGGTTGGCCCTGTCCACCTTGCCCCCGGCCTCCGGCGTGTGCCAGTAGTGCGACCCGCGGTCCGTGTAAAGCGAGCAGAAAAGCCCCTTCGACCCGACCACGTCCCGCACCCCCCGGAAGCTGCTCATGGTCCCCTCCTCCTCGCAGAGGAACATCGAGTAGTGCTCGTTGGTGGCGTCGTCCATCGTCACGATCAGATCCCACACCGACCCCGGAACCCACTCGTGCGTGCTGCCGTCCTGGTGCAGCATCATCCCCGGCCACGGCGCCGGGTCACGGCGCCGGCGGTGCCTCCCCTTGCCCTTCCCGCGCTCGACCGCGCCGTGCTCCTGGAGCTTCGTCCGGACCCAGTTGTAGCTCCGGGTGCCGCCCTCCCGCCGGTAGAAGGCGTAGTAGTGCCGAACGTTCCACCCCTCGTGCCGCGTCCGGTACCGGTCCACCATCCGCATCACCTCGTCAACCGGCGCCGCCCGGTGCGACGCCCGCGACACCCGACGGTCACGCAGCCCCTCGATCCCGTCCGACTCGTAGCGCTCGACCTGACGCCGGAACGTCCGGTCGCAGACCCCAAGCAGCTGCGCCGCCTCCGACTGCGTCAGCCGACGCTCCGTCCACAGCGTGTACGCATCCTCGAACACCGCCATCCTCCTGTCCTGGTTGACTTGAACAATCCCCACTGCCGCCTCCGAATCCTTGCGATTCGACGCAGTCTGAAACCGGACAGTTCACGTGTTACAGGACCGGACAATTTATTTGTTCTCAACATGCCGCCAGCCTCAAGAACGTCGCCGTAGTCTTTCGCGACAGCGGCAACTACCCGATTGATCCGCTTCTCAAACTGCGCTTCCGCCTGCTCGTTGTTCAGCGCTTGGCTGAACGCGCCGGTGACCGCCCCGTTGGCGAACTTGCCGCCTGTGATTCGTGAGGCCGTGCCGCCGATCGCGGCGCCGACGGCGACGCGCAGCGGGCTGAACCCCAGGCCGCCGATGAACCTAGAGTTGTTGAGCCCCGACCCGAGCGCGGTGAACCCGCCGGCCGCGAACCCGTGGCCGAACCGGCCGCCGCCCAGGGCGCTGGTGATGCCGCCGACCGCGCCGTGGGCCAGCACCTTCAGCGCGAACCCGTTGGGCGACAGCCCGGCCGCGAAGGTGCCCCCGAAGTGGCTTTGCAGAGCCCCACCGATCCCGTGGAACGCCCCGGCGGAGACGCCGGAGATGAAGCCCGCCTGCAGCGCCTGCTGGAAGCTGGCCCCGTGCAGCAGGGCGTCGCCGAACCCGGCCGCGGCCAAGGTGGCGACCGTCGCCGTGAACCCGAATTTCGCCGCGGCTGCGTAGAGGGCGCCTGCCAGCGTGAATATGAAGTGGCCGCTGGGGTCTGTGTACGACAGCGGGTTGTTCAGCGCGTAGCTGTAGCGGTTGTGGCTTTGGAGGTTGGCAGGGAACTGCACATAGGGGTCCGCCCGCAGGAAGCGGCCGAGGTGGGGGTCGTAGATCCTTCCGTTCATGTGGACTGCGCCCACGGCGTCGAGCATCTCGTGGCCGGTGAACCCGC
>VYDB01000027.1 GCA_009843635.1 Gammaproteobacteria bacterium | reverse complement strand
TGAGCTTCCCCGAAACCCGCCTCCTTCAGGCTCATTTCCTTATTGGAAAACACTTGCCGCACTGAGAGATTGACCCCCAAATCGGCGGGGTGATGTCTTACGCCGAAGTTCCGACTTGTCCATAGTCTTCGATGCGCCAAGTCCCCGAACATTACTGTTTTGCAACCCAAGGCGGTCCTCAGTGTCCCTGTTCCGTCCCGAAGTGTTGGCCGAGCGCCGTTGCGAACGATGGGGTTCCGCGGTCGCCTCGAGCGCACCGCGCCTCGTGCAAGCGAGCATGGCCCTTGTGCTGGTCGGCTTGCTGGGCATGGCGGCGGTGCTGGGGTTGGACTACGCCCGCAAGATCCGGGTGGCGGGCTATCTCGAACCCAAGGGTGGCATCGCCGAAGTGACTGCCGCACGGGGTGGTCGGGTGGCGGCGCTCAACGTCAGCGAACGGGATCGAGTGACTCGGGGCCAAGTGCTGGTGGTTCTCGACCATGGCCACTTCAGCGAACAGGGACGCCAAGTTCATCTGGAGGAGGCCGCCTACCTGCGGGCTTCCATGGAGCGGCTTGAGCGACGGATGCGCACCGCCGACGAAAAGCAGGCGTCCGACTTGGCCGCGGTGGGTGAGGAACTTGGCCTGTTGGCATTGGAAGGGGCCGCGCTGGCCGAAGAGCTGCGCCATGCGGAGCAGCGGGAAACACTGCGCCGAGCCGCCGAAGAGCGGGCGCTGAAGCTGTTGGCGGATGGACTGCTGGCCACCGCCAGCTACGACCAGGAACGTCAAGCCACCCTGGCCGTCGCCCAAGCGGTGAGCCAACTCCGCCGCGCCTTGGCGGGCAACCAACGGCAGTCGGCCCAAGGCCGCCAAGCCCTCGTGCGCCTTGAGCGCGAGCACCAGGTCCGGCGGCTGCAGATGCAACAGGAGCGGGCCGACCTTGCCCGGCAGCTCGCGCGACTTGGGGAGCAGCGGCAAACCGCGGTGGTCGCGCCCCGCGACGGCGTGGTTACCTTTGTGCAGTTTACCCTCGGCGACCGGGTGCGCGCCGAACAGGTGCTCATGACCGTGGCGCCGGTCAATGCGGCGGCGCAGTTGGTCTTGCTGGCCGACGCCGCCGCGGCTGCCGACATCGCCCCTGGCGACCGAGTGCGCTTCAAGGCGCTGAGCGGGCAGCGGCGGCGCAATCCCATCGGCGTGGCGATTGTTCGCGAAGTCAGCCACGCACCGCAAAAGCCCTACCAACTGCATAGCTGGGTGGCGGTGGAGGGGCCGGTGTTCCGGGCTAGGGCCGAGGTGCTGCGGCATCCCGAAGGTTTGGCCGTGAAGGGCGGCCTGCGGGTGGACGCCTTCGTCGTCACCGATTCGAACAGGCTGTGGCGTTGGTTGCTGGAGCCGCTGTTAGCCGCCGTGGCGGGTCTGTAAATGCTCAATCTCCGTTGGGGCCGCAAAGTGCCGGTGATGATGCAGGCCGAAGCCAGCGAGTGCGGCCTGGTGAGCTTGGCCATGATTTCCGCCTTCCATGGCCGCCACCTGGATTTGGCCGACATGCGCAGCCGCGGCCTGCTCAGCGCCCGCGGCGCCACCCTCAACGATCTGGCGGCGATGGCGGCTGCCGAGGGCTTCCAGACCCGAGGCTTGCGCTTGGACATGGACCATCTGACCCAGCTCCAAGCGCCCGCCATCCTGCACTGGGACCTCAACCACTTCGTGGTGTTGGTGAAGGCCGGGCCGCGCCATGTGCGCGTTCACGACCCGGCCTTGGGGCAACGCAGGCTGTCCCATGAGGAAGTCTCACGGCACTTCACCGGCGTCGCCCTGGAATTGCGTCCGACCGCGGGGTTCCAACTCCAAGCCCCGCCGCCAAGACTGAGGATTTGGCATCTGTGGCGTGGCGCCGGAGCGCTCAACAAGAACTTGCTGGCCATCTTCGCGCTGTCGATGCTGCTGCAGCTCACGCTGATCGCCGCGCCCCTGCATCTGCAATGGGCCATTGACCAAGGCGTCGCCCATGCGGACGGGGAGTTGATCGCCCTGCTGGCGCTCGGCTTCCTCTGCGTGTTGGCCATCCGGTTGGCGGCCCAGCTGCTGCGCGGTTGGTTGATTGTACGCCTGACCCACGTGGTGGCGTTCGAGTTCGCCTGCAACCTCTTGGCGCACATGCTGCGGCTGCCGCTGGACTGGTTCGAGAAGCGGCACCTCGGGGATCTGACCTCCCGGTTCGGCTCCCTCGGCCCGGTTCAGGACGCCCTGACCCAGGGTTTGGTGACGGTCTGCGTGGATGGTTTCATGGCCTTGGCCATGCTGGTGATGATGCTCGGCTACGACGCGGGCTTGGCGGTCATCGTGCTCTCCGCCTGCGCCCTATACCTGCTCGCTAGGCTGGTGCAGATTCCGGCCCTGATGCGCACGTCAATGGACGAGATCCACGCTGGCGCGGAGGCGGAGACCAGCTTCTTGGAGTCCATGCGCTCGATGCCAGCCGTGCGCGCCTACGGCCAAGAGCGCAATCGCTTGGAGCGCTGGCAAAATCACCAGACCGAGGCGCTGAACGCAGGCATTCAGCGCGCCAAGCTGCTTTTGATCGGTGACGGCGCGCTGACCCTGATCTTCGGCGTGGAGAGCATCGCCGTCATCTACGTTGGCGCCAACCACGTCCTCGAAGGCGCCCTCTCCATCGGCATGCTCTACGCCTTCTTGAGCTACAAAAGCAACTTCACGGGCCGCTTCGGCGACCTGATCCGCCAGGGATTGGAGTTGCGGCTGCTGCGGGTGCACCTCGAACGCCTGTCGGATCCCTACTCGGCGGTGCCGGAACTGTCGATGAAGCCCCCGCCCGCCCAGCCGGTGAGCGGCAGCTTGGAACTCGAAGGCGCGGCCTTCCGCTACGGCGAGCGGGAGCCTTGGGTGCTGAAGGATGTGGGCCTGACCCTGCCCGAAGGCAGCTTCACGGCCATCGTCGGGCCCTCCGGGGGCGGCAAGACCACCTTGCTCAAGCTGCTGCTCGGCCAAGCTTCGCCGACGCTCGGCGAACTGCGCCTAGCCGGCCGCGTCGTCGATGACGAGTGGCGGCAGCGCTATCGGCGCTCGATCGGCGTGGTCCTGCAGGACGATGTCCTGTTCGCCGGAAGCCTCGCGGCCAACCTGTCCCTATTCGATCCTGAGCTCGATCTGCAACGGCTTCAGCAGGCCTGCCGGCTCGCCGCGGTGGATGAGCTTGTCGCCAGCCTGCCAATGGGCTTTGAAACCCTCGTTGGCGACATGGGCTCCGCCCTTTCCGGTGGCCAAGTGCAGCGCCTGCTGCTCGCCCGGGCGCTCTACCGCAAACCCCGCTTTCTCTTTTTGGACGAGGGCACTGCGCACTTGGACCCCGGCAACAAGGCCAGAATTCATGAAGTAATCGCTCACTTACCCTGCACCCGAGTGGTCGCCACCCACGACCTCGACCTCGCCGCCTTGGCCGATCAGGCCTATTGGGTCGAAAACGGCGCAGTCCGAGCCATGGAACCTCACGAATTGACCCGCCGGGCAGCGTGACTTGGCACAGGACGCTAAAAGCGCATCACCTCTGCGCTGAGGTCGGCGAGGTTGACTATGCCCACGGCGTTGTGGCCGGCTAGGTGCCCGGCGCACTCGCCAGGGTTGAAGATGGTCTGTCCCTGTTCCCGCTCCAGCCGATAGAGGTGGGTGTGGCCGTGCAGGGCCAACTCGTGCTCCGCGCTGAGAAAGCCGTTGAACTCCAGCGGATCGTGCACCACGGCGATGCGTCGGCCATGCCAATGCAGCTCCAGCGGCGGGTCGGCAAACTGGAAGCCGTGGGCGGCAGCGGCCCGATCCAGGCTCTCGCGCTCTTGGTCGTTGTTGCCGAAAACGCCGTGCAGAGGCGCCTTGAGGTGGGCGAAGACATCCAGCGTCTTGGCCTGCGTAATGTCGCCGGTGTGAATCACGCGATCAACGCCGGCGGCATTGAACAACTCGACGATCCGGGCGACGTTTCTCAGGTTGTTGTGGGTGTCGCTGACGACGCCAATGCGCATGGGGCGGGGCATTGAGCGCCTGCACGTCTCGATGACAAGACGCGCAGACGCTCTCCTAGGGGCTTAGCTTAAGCCCGTTCGAGGATGTGGATGCCGCAGGCGCTGCCGAGGCCGATCACGTGGGTCAGGCCAATGCGGGCGCCCTCCACCTGCCGTTCGCCGGCTTCGCCGCGCAGATGGGTGGACACTTCGTAGATGTTGGCGATGCCGGTGGCGCCCAAGGGGTGGCCCTTGGACAGCAGGCCGCCAGAGACGTTGACCGGAATGCGGCCGCCGAGCGCGACTTCGCCCTCGTCGATCATGCGTCCAGCCTCGCCATCGCCACATAGGCCCAAGTTCTCGTAGTGCAGGATCTCGGCGGTGGCGAAGCAGTCGTGCAGCTCGACGAGATCGATGTCATCGGGGCCGAGGCCGGCCATCTCGTAGGCCTTGGCCGCTGCTTCCCGGGTGCAGGTGTTCACGTCCGGCATCACCAGGTCGCGCTCCTGCCAGCGGTCGGAGGTCATCACCGAGGCGCGCACCTTGACGGCGCGGCCCATCAGCCCGAGTTCCTTGGCTTTCCTTTCCGAGGCGATCACCGCCGCCGCTGAGCCATCGACGTTCACCGAGCACATCAGCTTGGTGTTGGGATAGGAGATCATCTCCGCGTTCATCACCGTCTCGAGCGGGGTCTCGATCTGGTACATCGCCTTCGGGTTCATGGTGGAGTGATGGTGGTTTTTCACCGACACCTTGGCGAACTGCTCAAAAGTTGTGCCGTACTTGCGGGCGTGCTCCATGCCGGCTTCCGCGAACACCGCCGGCATGGTGCCGGAGCCGAGCAGCCCCTCCTTGGGGATGCCGGTGGCGCCGCCCGCGCCGCCGAGCAGGCCCTTGCCCATTTGCTCGACGCCCACGGCGAGGACGATGTCGTAGAGGCCCGCCTTGACGGACGCCCAAGCCTCGCGGAAGGCCGTGGCGCCAGTGGCGCAGGCGTTGGAGACGTTGACCACCGTGATGCCGGTCTGGCCGATCTGCTGCAGGATGCGCTGGCCGACCATGCCGCTGGCTTGGCCGAGGTTGCCGCAGTACAGGGCCTCCATGTCCTGAATGGCGAGGCCGCAATCGTCGAGCGCCATCAATGCTGCTTCGGCGCCGATGGCTGGCACGGACTTCTCCGGGAAGCGTCCGAACTTGATCATGTCCACGCCAACAACATATGCGTCAGTCATCTGAAATCTCCTTGCTTTGGATTCGCTTTACTACTTTTGATTTGAAATTCAATGGGTTAGCGGTTGAGAAGTTAACCGCTCCGTGGTTGGAAAAAGTAGGCCATGTAGGAATTGCCGTCCCGGTCCTTGCGCCCCAAGGCATCATCAAAGACCACTTCCACGGGCATTCCGAATTCGATTTTGCCCGGATCCGGCTCGATGTTGATGAGGTTGCCCTTGATGGCGGTGCCATCATCGAGATCGACGATGGCGCTGACGTAGGGCACCTCGATGCCGGGGAAGGAGCGATGCACGATGCAGTAGGAATAGAGGCTGCCGGTGTTGGGCAATTGCACCGGCTCGATTTGGTCCCGGGCGCCGCACTTGGCGCAGACGCTGCGCTCGCCGAGAAAGGTGGCGCCGCAGGCTTGGCACCTGTGTCCCTCAAGGTACGGTTCGCCATTTTCTGGCAATTTCAGGAAATCCACCGCAGGCAGTGGTTGGCTCATCGATCCTCCCTGTTCAAGCTTGGTTTTGTCGGAACGAGCAAGCATACACCAAATTCTCAGGGAGGTGGCCTTGCGATTCCGCGCCGTTAGCTTTTGGCCAACGCCTCTCTGAGCAACTCGTTGACCTGCCTCGGGTTGGCTTTGCCGCCGGTCGCCTTCATGACTTGGCCGACGAAGAAGCCGAGCAGCTTGTCCCGGCCAGCGCGGAATTGCTCGGCCTGTTGGGGATGCCGGGCCACGATGTCGTCGATGAGGCCGGTCAGTTCACCAGCGTCCTGCACCTGCTTCAAGCCCCGTCCGTCGATGATGGCATCCACTTCACCCTCCCCGTCCCAGAGGGCTTCAAAGACCGTTTTGGCGGTCTTTGAGGAAAGGGTCCCATCCTCGATGCGGGCGACCAACCGGCCCAGCGCCGTGGCTGTCACGGGTGCTGCGCCGATGGTCAGGTTTTCGCGGTTCAGCCGAGCCGTCAACTCGCCCATGACCCAGTTTGCGACCCGCTTGGCATTGCTCCCGTCGGTCCCCGTCGCCGCTTCGAAGTAGTCGGCGGTGTCGGGGTCCCGGGTTAGCCAGCCGGCGTCGTACTCGCTGAGCCCTAGTTCCTCCTGGAAACGGCGGCGGCGGGCGCCGGGCAACTCCGGCAGCTCGGCGCGCGCCGCCTCGATGAAGCCGTGGTCGATCACCACCGGCAGCAGGTCCGGGTCCGGGAAGTAGCGGTAGTCGTCGGAAAACTCCTTGCCCCGCATCGGCCGGGTCTCGTCCTTCGCCGCGTCGTAAAGTCGGGTCTCGCGCACCACGGGCAATCCGGCCTCCAGGCGGTCGATCTGCCGGTCGATCTCGAAGCGGATCGCTTTCTCCACAAAACGAAAGGAGTTGATGTTCTTGATCTCGGTCCGCTCGCCGAGCGCCTTGCGCCCTTGGGGACGCACCGAGACGTTGGCGTCGCACCGCATGCTGCCTTGGGAGAGGTCGCCGTCGCAGATGCCGAGATAGCGCACCAGGCTGTGGAGTTGGCGGAAGCAGGCGGAGGCCTGCTCCGGAGTGCGCAGGTCCGGGGCGGACACCACTTCGAGCAGCGGCGTCCCGGCCCGATTGAGATCGACGCCGGTTTGACCGGCGTAGGCGTCATGGATGGACTTGCCGGCGTCCTCCTCCAGATGGGCGCGCTCGATGCGCACTGCCAGGGTGGTGCCGTCATCGAGCGGCACCTCCAGCAGTCCGGGGCCGACGATCGGCGCCGCCAACTGGCTGATTTGGTAGCCCTTGGGCAGGTCCGGGTAGAAGTAGTTCTTGCGGTCGAAGCTGCAGCGCTCGCAGACTTCGGCGCCGATGGCCAAGCCGAACTTGACCGCCATGCGCACCGCCGCTTCGTTCAGCACCGGCAACACGCCCGGCAGCCCCAAGTCAACCGGACAGGCCAAGCTGTTCGGCGGTGCGCCGAATTGGTTGGCCGCGGCGGAGAAGATCTTGCTTTGCGTGGCTAGCTGGACGTGGACCTCCAAGCCGATGACGGCTTCCCAACCGGCGTTCACGAAGCCTCCTCGAGGGATGGCTGCGCCTTGTGCCAGTTCGTGGCTCGCTGCAAGGCGGCGCCCGCCTGCAGGAGGCGCCGTTCATCAAAGTGCCTGGCGATCAGTTGCACCCCAACCGGCAGCCCCTCGTGCTGGCCACAGGGCAACGAGATGGCCGGCAAACCGGCCAAATTCACCGGAATGGTGCAGACATCCTGCTGGTACATGGCGACCGGGTCATCGGTCAGCTCGCCGCGGAGAAAGGCCGTGCCGGGCGTGGTGGGGGCGAGCAGCAGATCGACTTCTTTGAAGGCGGCGGCGAAGTCCCCGGCCACCAAGCGCCTGATCTTCTGCGCCTTGAGGTAGTAGGCGTCAAAGTAGCCCGCCGACAAGGCGTAGGTGCCGGTGAGGATGCGGCGCTTGACTTCCGCTCCGAAGCCCTCGCTGCGCGAGCGCTCGTAAAGGTCCTTAAGCGACTCCGGTTGCTCGCAGCGGTGGCCGAAGCGGACGCCATCGTAGCGGGACAGGTTGGTGGACGCCTCTGCGCCGGCGATGACGTAGTAAGCGGGCATGGCGGTGCGGATGTGGGGCAGCGAAACCGTCCGGCAGCGACAGCCAAGCGCCTCCAAGGCCCGACGCGCCTCGTCGAGGCGTTCCGCGCCCTCGTTGATTTCGCTGAAGAGCTCATTGGCTAAGCCGATGGTCAGTGTTGGGCTGGCGAGTTCGCCAACGCCACGCTCCGGCACTGACTCAAGCCAAGGGTCGCGATGGGCGCTGGAAGTCGAGTCCCGAGGATCGAATCCGGCCATGGCCGACAGCAGGAGGGCGGCGTCCTCTACGTCGCGGGCGAACACGCCGCCCTGATCGAGGCTTGAGGCGAAGGCGATCATGCCGTAGCGGGACACCCGCCCGTAGGTGGGCTTCAAGCCGGTGACACCGCAGAAGCTGGCGGGCTGGCGGATCGAGCCGCCGGTGTCGGTGCCGGTGGCGGCGGCGGTGATGCCGGCAGCAACGCAAGCCGCCGACCCGCCCGATGAGCCTCCTGGCGTGCGCTGCAGCGCCCAAGGGTTGGCTGTCGCCCCGAAATGGCTGGTCTCCGTCGATGAGCCCATGGCGAACTCATCCATGTTCAGCTTGCCAAGCGTCACCGAACCGGCGTCCTGCAACCGGGCGATGGCCGTTGCCGTGTAGGGTGCAGTGAAGTTGGCGAGCATCTTGGAGGCGCAGGTGGTGCGCCAGCCCTCGATGCAGAACAGGTCCTTGTGCGCGAGCGGAATACCGGTTAGGGGCCCGGCCGATCCGCCCTGCAGGCGCTGGTCCGCAGCTTTGGCCGCGGCGACGGCTTTCTCCTCATCAAGCGTGATGAAGCAGTTCAGCGCCTTGTCCAGTCGCTGGGCGCGGTCGAGCGCCGCTTCGGTGAGTTCGAGGCTCGTGCAATCGCCCCGCCCCAGGCTTTGGCTCTGCTCGCGCAATGATGAAAACTCTTCCATGAGCCTATTCGGACAGAACGCTTGGCACGAGGTAGAGTCCATCGCGGGCATCCGGGGCGCCAGCTTGATAGCGTTCCCGATCGACGCGCTCCGTGGCCTCGTCGGCGCGCAGGCGTTGGGTGGCGTCGAGGGGATGGGCCAGTGGCTCAACGCCCTTGGTGTCAACCGCCTGCATCTCATCGACCAAGGCGATGATGCGCCGCAAGTCGCGCTCTACGCCCAAGCGCTCATCGCCATCGAGGCGTAGCGCAGCCAGCCGAGCCACATGGTCAATATCGATGTTTTCCGCGTCCATGCCAGTACCGCTAGCTGCTGAGGGAAAAGTCAGTTTACTTGAAACTCTGTTCGCTGTTAGATTAACCCGTTTAGATACGGCTTGTGGCCCGTGGTCGCTGGCTTTGGAACAATCAGGCGCGATCCATGCTCAAATCCATACGTGGCATGTTCTCTCGGGATCTCTCCATCGATCTCGGCACCGCCAACACCCTGATCTACGTTCGCAACGAGGGCATCATCCTCGACGAGCCGTCGGTGGTGGCGGTTCGAACCCAGGGCACCCAGAAGACCGTCATCGCCGTCGGAATTGATGCCAAGCGGATGCTGGGGCGCACCCCGGGCGACATCACCACCGTGCGCCCCTTGAAGGACGGCGTGATCGCCGACTTCCTAGTCACCGAGAAGCTGCTCCAGCATTTCATTCACAAGGTTCACGAGCACTCCTTCATTCGCCCGAGCCCCCGGGTGCTGGTCTGCGTGCCCTGCAAGTCAACCGAGGTGGAGCGGCGGGCGATTCGGGAAAGCGCCCTCTCCGCAGGCGCTCGGGACGTGCGCCTGATCGAGGAGCCGATGGCGGCGGCCATCGGCGCCGGCTTGCCGGTGCATGAGGCGGTGGGCACCATGGTGGTTGACATCGGCGGCGGCACCACTGAGATCGCCATCATTTCCCTCAACGGCATCGTCTATTCGGATACCGTGCGGGTCGGCGGCGACCGTTTCGATGAGGCCATCGTCACCTACGTGCGGCGCACCCAGGGCAGCCTGATCGGCGAAGCCACCGCTGAGCGCATGAAACAGGAAGTGGGCGCAGCCCGCCCGCAGAAGGATGTGCTGGAAATCGACGTGCGCGGGCGCAACTTGGCGGAGGGCATACCGCGCGGCTTCACCCTGAACAGCCACGACATCCTGGAGGCGCTTCAGGAGCCCCTTTCGGCGATTGTGCGGGCGGTTCGCGTCGCTTTGGAGCAATGCCCCCCGGAACTCGCTTCGGACATCGCCGAAACCGGCTTCGTGCTCACCGGCGGTGGGGCGCTGCTGCGCGACCTCGACATGCTGCTCAGCGACGAAACCGGGCTGCCGGTGATCGTTGCGGAAGATCCGTTGACCTGCGTTGCGCGGGGCGGCGGCAAGGCGTTGGAAATGATGGACAACGGGGGCTTCGGCCACCTGCTGTCGTCGGAGTAGGAGTTTGCGGGGCGGGAAGCGGCTGTTCGCCAGGGACTCCCGCGCCGGCTACCTGCTGACCGGCCTGCTGCTGAGTTCCGCCGTTCTCCTTGCCATCGACACCGCCACCCAACGGCTTAAGGCCGTGCGCGGCGTCATGGACAACCTCGTGGTGCCGCTGTTCGTCATTGCCGAGTTGCCCTACATGGCAGCGGCGGCGGTTGGTGAGACGGTGGCCAGCCGCAGTGCGCTGCTGGAGAGGATCGGCCAGCTTGAGCAAAGCAACTTGGCCTTGTCCCACCAAGCGCAAAGATTCCGTGCGCTGCAAGCCGAAAACGATCAATTGCGCAGGCTCTTGGGCAGCGACGCCCGGGTTGCGAGCGCCGTGCGCATAGCGGAAGTGGTGGGCGTGACGCCCAACCCCGCCGTCCACCAGCTTGTGATCGACAAGGGCACCGAGGATGGAGTGCGCGTTGGCCAAGCGGTGGTGGACGCCGCCGGGCTGATCGGCCAGATCGTGGACACCACCACCTTCAGCGCCCGAGTGCTGCTCATTACCGACGCCAGCCATGCCGTGCCCGTGGAGGTGGTGCGCAACAACCTGCGCAGCATCGTTGGCGGCACCGGACGGTTGGACCGGCTGCTGCTTGAGGGGCTGCCCATCACCACGGACATCCGCCCGGGCGACCGAATCGTCACCTCGGGTTTGGGCGGAAGGTTCCCGAGGGGCTATCCGGTCGGGACGGTCCAGTCCGTCGTTCCCGACGCCTCGCGGATTGTTGCGGTGGCCAACGTCACGCCCAGCGCTCTGCTGGACCGCACACGGCATCTTCTGGTCATTTTGAGCAATTCCGAGCCGCCATGAGCACTTGGAGCGGACGTTGGCTGGCTTGGGTCACGTTACTGGCGGCACTGCTGCTCAGCGCGGGACGCCTGCCGATGGACTGGCCAGACTGGCTGGCTTGGCTGCGGCCGGAATGGGTTCTGCTTGCGGTCTGCTTTTGGGCGATGACCAACTCCCGGCCGTTGGGCGTCTTTGGCGCCTGGTTGGCGGGTCTGGGCTTCGATGCCATGGTCGCCGCCCCACTGGGCGTGAACGCCGCGCTATTCGCCATCGCCGCATATGCTGCCGGACAGTTGAGCCATAGGCTGCGCATGTACACCCTGGCCCAACAGTGCGCTTTGGCGTTCATCTTGGTTTTGGCATGCGAAGGGGTGCGCCATGTTGCCCACGGACTGCCGGCAGTCGAACCCTCGGGGTGGCTGATGTTGGTGCCCGCCTTGACCAGCGCCGCGGCCTGGCCCGTGATCCGCATCGTGCTGCAAAGCCTGTGCCGCCGTTTCCACATTGAGTAAGCCGCTCATCCTCGCCTCCGCTTCGCCTCGGCGGGCCGAGTTGCTGCGGCAGATCGGCATACCCTTCGAGGTCTTCGTCCCCAACGTTGATGAGTCCCGGCGGCGGGGGGAGAGCGCCAATGACTACGTGCGGCGCTTGGCGCAAAGCAAAGCCGCCGCGGGACGTCGTCCGGGGCGGCTGACGCTCGGCGCCGACACCGCCGTGATTCTGGATGACGTCGTCCTCGGCAAACCTCGAGATGAAAGCGACGGCGTGGCGATGCTAAGGGCACTTGGCGGGCGTGCCCACACCGTCCTAACAGGCGTGTGCTTAGGCTGCGGGGAAGCGTTCAAAACCCGGGTCGTCACCACCGAGGTCAGGTTTCGCCCCATCAGCGAGATTCTGGCCACCGCCTACTGGCGCACCGGCGAGGGTGCCGACAAGGCGGGCGGGTATGGTATTCAAGGTATTGGGAGTATATTTGTGACACGAATCGAGGGCAGTTACAGCGCGGTGGTCGGCTTGCCTCTTGCGGAGACCGAGGAACTGCTCAACGCCTTTGGATTCGACCCGTGGTTGGACCGATCGAGCGAATAGGGTGGGAAACGGAACACATTCCATGAACAAATGGAGGCAGTTTTCCAAGTGGCCAGTCGCTCCTCCGGCATCGGCGGCATGCTGGTCTAAGGCAAGCTGAAGGCTCCGATGCCCGAAGAACTGCTGATCAACGTCAACCCGTTTGAAACCCGGGCTGCGCTGCTCCAGGACGGCGTTTTGCAGGAACTGCACATTGCCCGGTCCAGCGGCTACAGCTACACGGGCAACATCTACCTAGGCCGGGTGGAGCGCATCGTCCGTGGCATGCAGGCTGCCTTTGTCGATGTCGGCTTGGAACGGCCGGGTTTCCTGCATGTGCGCAGCATGGTGCCCAGGGCCGGGGCTCGGGAACTCACTGACGACCACCCGCTGCCGGACATCCGCGATCTTGTCCAGGAAGGGCAGCAGATGCTGGTGCAGGCCACCAAGGATCCCATCGCTAACAAGGGCGTACGGCTGACGGCGGAAATCACGATCGCCGCCCGCTATGCGGTGTTGATGCCGCTCGGCAGCCAAATCGGCATTTCGCAACGCATCGAGGATGAGGCGGAGCGGGAGCGGCTGCGCACGATCATCACCGAAGCGCGATGCAACTTGAACACCTCGATGGGCTTCATCGCAAGAACTGTCAGCGAGGGCGTCGACGCCGAGGTCATTGAGTCCGACATGGCCCAGCTCTTAAGAGTTTGGGACGCCATAACCGCCAAGCGAGCCAACGCCCGCTGCCCGGCGCCGCTTTATGAAGACTTGCCGCTGCACATCCGCTTGCTGCGCGATTTGGCGGGCCCCGACCTGCAGAGCATCCGCATCGACGATGAGCGCACCTGTCGTCGCGCCGCCAGTTTCGCCGCCCAATTCCTGCCGGAAGTCGCCCGCCACATCGAGCACTATCGTGAGCCGCGGCCCCTGTTCGACCGTTATGGCATTGAGGATGAAGCCGCACGTGCCCTGCTGCCTAGGGTGGAGATGAAGTGCGGCGGCTTTTTGGTGATCGAACAGACCGAAGCCATGATCACCATCGATGTCAACACCGGCAGCTTTCTCGGCGGCAGCCGCTTCGAGGAAACCGTCTATCGAACCAATTTGGAAGCGGCCAGCATGATTCCGCGACAGCTTCGCCTGCGCAATCTCGGCGGCATCATCATCATCGACTTTATCGACATGGAAAGCCCGGAGCATCAGCGCAACGTGCTCAGGGCCTTGGAAAAGGCCAGCGAAGGGGATCGGGCTCGGCTGGCCTTCGAGGGATTCTCGTCCTTGGGACTAGTGCAGATGAGCCGCAAGCGGACCCGTGAAAGCCTAGCCCAGCAACTTTGCGAACCTTGCCCGCTTTGCCGAGGAGGCGGGCTGACCAAGACCAGCGAAACGATCTGTGCCGAGATCTTTCGCGCCATTCTGCACGACGCCCGCACCGCTTGTTCGCCTGGAGGGCAGGAATACCTCATCCGGGCGCCCGAGACCGTGGTGGATCGCTTGCTGGACGAGGACGCGGACCATCTCGCCGCCGTGTCGAGCCGTGTGGGGCGGGAAATACGAATTCAAGTGGAGCCGTGCTATGGCCCCAACCAGTTCGACGTGGTGGTTCTGCAAGAAGCTGGCCGGTGACCGTCTTTGAGCGCCGTGCCACTTCTCCGCCGTTGGCTAGCCCATCCATTGGCCAGGTATTTGGCTGTGCTCGCCGTGGTGGTAGCGGCGCTGCAAAGCCTCGGCCGGCTTGGGGCTTGGCTGCTTGACGACTTTGAAGGCACGCTCAACGCCAACCTTGGCGAAGACGTCACCATCAGCGGCCTGCGCGGCTACTGGCAGGGTTTCAATCCGGTGGTCCGGGCGGAGCGCATTGAGCTGCCGGCCGGCTCCATGGAGCAAGTGCTCATTGAACTCGATTGGCCGGAGACCCTGCTGCGTTCTCGTTGGATCATGCAGCGCCTGTTTGTCGAGCGGGCCGACTTGGAGGTCGTCCGAAACGGCGACGGCTGGGGCTTGGCGGGGCCAGCACGGGAAGCCCAGGGCATCGACTGGCTTGGCCTGGTCAACTACACCGATGAGATTCGATTCAGAGGCCGCATTTCAGTTGCGGGCGATCCGGACAGCGCCTTGGATGTGGAAGTGCTGGGCTTCAACCGCGACGGGTTGCACGGCTTCGACCTTCAAGCCGCTGGTTCGCGCTGCGGCCAAACGGAGGATTGCGCGGCGCGCCTGCAGTGGCGCCGTTGGCCGCATCGCTGGTCACCGCCCCCAGCGCAGCGGTATTTGTCCCTGCAAGGCAACCTGAACCTGCCGCTGGCTTACCTCGGCCTACCGAACCTTGGGGAAGCCTTGGCCATCGGTGCCGAGGGCCAATGGACCGAGCGAAATGGCGTTGGCGGCGGTGAATTCCTCCTCTATGCCGAGCAGTTGCGCGGCGATGAAGACCCGCATTCCGGCGCCAGTCTCGAAGCGCGCCTTGGAGTGGCCACTCGGGATGGCATTCACCAAGCCATCATCCCCAAGGCTCGGCTCAAAACGGCAGAATCGGCTTTGGATCTGCGCCCAGTGCATGCGCGGGGCGGCGAGGGCCGCGTCCAAGCTTGGATCGATGAGTTGCCCTTAGCGGAGCTAGGCCGATTCCTCACCAGTGCGCTGCCTGAGGACAGCGGGGTTGCTTCTTGGATTGAGGGTGCTGACCCTCGTGGCATCCTGCGCAACGTTCACTTGGCGTACAGTGCCGGAGGCGGTGCAAATAGTGCCGGAGGCGCTGCGAATAGTGCTGAAGGCTCGGAAAATGGTGCCAAAGGCGTTGCCTACAGCGCCTCCTTTGACGGCTTGCAAACCGCGGCCCATCGAGGCCTGCCGTTGCTGCGTGACGCCAGTGGCGCGCTGGTCGGCCACCGACGTGGCTTGCTTGCGACGCTGAATTCCGAGTCGATGCAGGTTCACTTTGCCGACACCTTCGATCGTCCTTGGCGGCTGACCAACGTGCAGGGGCAGTTTCAAATCTGGTTTCAGGAAGGCTACTTCGGGTTGCGCTCGCCCTTGCTTCGGGTGGACGTCCCAGATGGGCGCTTGGCCGGAACCCTCGCGCTCAGCCGCCCCCCTGGCTATTTTGATCAACGCTTGGCGTTGGTGTTGAATCTGGACCGCCTGTCGATCCCAGCCGATCCCTACATTCCCCGCACGCTGCCGGAGGACCTTAAGCGTTGGCTCCGCGAGGGGCCTCGAAGGGGCGAGTTGGCCGGTCTGAAGATTGCCTACCAAGGCCAGGTCCATACCCGGCCGGACGACTACTCCCGGCGAGCCGCGATCAGCGGCCGCCTCAGCGGTGGCGAGGTGCGCTTTCAAGCCGATTGGCCGTTGGTCACCCAAGCGGAGGGAGCGGTGGACGTATCGGGTGAAAGCGTGTTCGCCCACCTCGATTCCGCCGCCTCCATGGGTCTTGAGTTTCGCGACAGCCGGGTGCACGTGGGCCGCAACGGTGCCTTCACCGAGTTCGATTTGCAGGCGCTAGGCTCGCCGGCCGGCGTCTTTGACTACGTTCGCGCCTCGCCTCTGGCCCAGTGGATGAGCTTCGTCGAGCCGGACTGGGACGGGGCGGGCGATCTCGAACTGCGGGGCAGCTTCTTCGTGCCGCTGGTTGCGGCGCGCGCCGGAGCGCCGCTGGCAGCGGAGGTTGAGTTTGGCTTTGCCGGCGCAAGCCTTGATCTGCCCAACTACCGCCTCGCCGTAGCTGATCTTGCAGGCAACCTCTCCTACCGTTATCCCTACGGCTTGAGTTCGCCGCCGATGGCGGCCACGCTGTTCGGCCATCCGGCAGCGGTGACGGCCAGCGCCGAAGACGGCTTGATCAACTTTGCCATATCGGGCGACGCCACCGTGCAAGATGTCTATCGGCTCGCTGACATGGCGGACCTCGGGGTGGCTTCCGGCGGCTTCCGCTTTGACGCCGTCGTTTCGCTTCCCACCGATGACCGGGCCCCGAGCCTGACCGTTGCGACCCCCTTGGAAGGCGTCGCCATCGACCTGCCCGGGGAATTCGGCAAGGCAGCGGATGACCCGCGCAGCACCCGCACTCACCTACGCTTTCTTGATGACTTCATCGCCATGGACTTAGAGCTTGGTCCGATCAAGGGTTGGCTGCACATCGACGAGGCACCCTTGCGCGGCGCTCTGGGTGTGCGCCGTCCGCCGCCGCTGGTGCCGCTCACCGCCGATGAGATCGTCATCACCGGCGACACTTGGGAAGTGGATGTGCAGGAGTGGTCCGGCGGGGCCGAGGCTTTCGAGTTTCCTGCGCCTTGGCGGCTGGTTAGGTTCGAGGCGGGTCTGTTAACGATTGAAGCCACGCCTTTCAAGCGCGTGGCCATTAGCGGCACCTATCGGGACGGCGCCATGAGCTTGGCCTTCGACGGCGAGGAATTGAAGGGACGGCTCGAAGACGCCGGCCAAGGGCCGCTGAACCTGCATTTCGAGCGCATCATCCTGCCGCCGGACGAAGCGGAGACGGAGGGCGAGGAGGAGGACCCCCTCGACGTCGCCATCATGGACCAACTGCCTGAGGCGGACGTGCGAATCGATTCACTGCACTTTGGCGAGGAGGATTTCGGCCGCTGGTCGTTCGAGATTCGGCATCGCCCGGACGGCGTTCTGTTCGACAACTTGGAGGCGCAAGTCAAGGACACCGCCATAAGCGCCCCCGATGGCGTCTTCTGGCATCGGCGCGACGACCGAAGCACGGCCGAAGCCCACCTCGTCATGGCGGACCTTAAGGAGGTTCTGCCGCAATGGGACTACGAGCCGAGCCTGCGCTCTGAATCCGCCGAACTGCACGTGGATGCGAGTTGGCCGGGCTCGCCGCTGAACGTCACCATCAACGGCCTGACCGGCAAGGCGTACTTTCGCGCCACCAACGGCCACTTCATCGACGTGGAAGGCGGCGCGGGCACCCGCATCTTCAGCCTCTTGAACATCAACACCATCTTCAAGCGCATGAACTTCGACTTCAAGGACGTCACCGGCGAGGGCGTCAGTTTCGACACGCTCAAGGCCGACACGAAGCTCACGGCCGGCACCTTGGAGTTCGTCGAACCGGCCAAGATGAAGGGCTCCGGGTCCGACTTCAAGATGGGCGGCAGCATCAACCTGATCGATGGCATCATGAACGACAACGAAATGATCGTGACGCTGCCGGTCAGCGACAGCCTGCCTTGGTACGCGGTGTATGTCTCGCTGGCCAATCCGGTAGCGGGGCTGGCGGTGCTCGCCGGACAGCAAGCGCTCAAGAAGCCGATCAAGCAGCTCAGCACCGCCAAGTACGAAATCAGCGGCTCGTGGGATGATCCGGACGTGAAGTTCGTGGGCATTTGGAACGACAATATTCAGGACTATGAAGATGTGCCAGGCCAAGCAGCCGAGGAAGGAGGACGATGACTCCCTTGATCCCTGAAGCGGAGCGGACGCTGCTCGAACCCGCTGGCCTAAGCCGCCAGGATGCCGAAAGGGCGCTTGGGCGCTTGGCCGGGGCGGGTGCCGACTTGGGCGAGCTGTTCCTGCAACACCGCATCGCCGAGAGTTGGGCGCTTGAGGACGGCATCGTCAAGGAGGGCTCCTTCAACCTCGACCGGGGCCTGGGCGTGCGCGCGCTCAGCGGTGAGAAGACCGGTGCCGCCTACGCCGAGGACATCCGTCCCGAAGGCTTGGCCAACGCCGTGGAGGCGGCGCGCTCCATCACGCGGGCGGGAGGCGAGCAGCAGGTCAGGGCCTTGGCGCCCACCGATGCGTCGCCCGTCCACGATCAGGGCAATCCCATAGCGGCGCTTGGCGAGCAGGACAAGGTGGCGCTGCTGGAACGCGCGGATCAGGCAGCGCGCCGCATTGACAACCGGGTGCAGGAAGTCAACGTGCGCCTTTCCTTGAACTTCGAGACCATGCTGGTGATGGCCACGGATGGCGCCTGGGCGGCCGAAGCGCGGCCACTGGTGCGGCTCGACGTCTCGGTCATCGTCGCCGAAGGGCAGCGCCGCGAGCGGGGCTTCGCCGGTGCCGGCGGGCGCCGCCCACTGTCGTCGTTCAGCCACGAATGGCCGGAGGATCTTGCCAAGGAGGCGGTGCGGTGTGCCTTGGTCAACCTTGACGCGGTGGACGCCCCGGCGGGACCCATGCCCGTTGTCCTTGCCCCGGGTTGGCCGGGGGTGTTGCTGCACGAGGCGGTTGGCCACGGCTTGGAGGGCGATTTCAACCGCAAGGGCAGTTCAGCCTTCGCCAACCGCATCGGCGAGCAGGTCGCTTCCGCGCACTGCACGGTCATCGACGACGGCACCTTGCCGGACCGCCGAGGCTCCCTGACGGTGGACGACGAGGGAACGCCGACCGAGCCCACGGTGCTGATCGAAAACGGCATCCTCAAGGGCTACATGCAGGATAAGCTGAATGCCCGCCTGATGGGCGCCGCCGCCACTGGCAACGGGCGCCGCCAGTCCTACGCCCACCAGCCCATGCCGCGCATGACCAACACCTTCATGCAGCCGGGTAGTGCAGATCCCGCCGAGATCATCGCCGCCTGCCCGAAAGGCGTTTACGCGGTCAATTTCGGCGGCGGCCAGGTGGACATTACCTCGGGCCGGTTCGTGTTCTCCGCCACCGAAGCCTATTTGATCGAGAACGGCAAGGTCACCCGGCCCATTCGCGGGGCCACCTTGATCGGCAACGGACCGGAGGTCATGACCCGGGTGTCCATGGTCGGCAACGACCTCAGCCTGGACCCCGGCGTGGGCGTGTGCGGCAAGGAGGGCCAAAGCGTTCCGGTGGGCGTTGGCCAACCCACCCTGCTGGTGGACGAGATCACCATCGGCGGCACCGCTACCTAGGGCATCGCCACATGCGCCAGGACGTGGACATCCGCCAGCAGGAAGGCGAGCTGACCGGGCTGGCCGAAGCCATTCTGCGCCAGGCCAAGCGGCTGGGCGCTGCTGCCGCCGAAGTGTCGGTGTCCGAGGACATCGGGCTGACCGTCAAGGTGCGAAAAGGGGAGCTTGAGACCTTGGCGTTCAACGCCGACCGCAGCTTCGGCATCGCGGTGTATGACGGCCAGCGCAAGGGCTCCGCGAGCACGTCCGACAGCAGCGAGGGCGCCATCGAGGAGACAGTGGCGCGGGCCCTCGGCATCGCCCGCCACACCCAGGACGATCCCTGCCACGGATTGGCGGATGCCGACTTGATGGCAGCGCACCTGCCGGATCTGGACCTGTTCCACCCGGCGCCGTTGGACACCGAAGCCGCGTTGGCTGCGGCCCAGGCCTGCGAAGCGCAAGGGTTCGCCACCGACCAGCGCATCGTCAATTCCGAAGGGGCCGAGGCGGCCCGGTCGCAATCCTGCGTGGTCTATGGCAACTCCCACGGCTTCATGGGCGCCGCCTCCACCACCAGCCACAGCCTAAGCTGCGTCCTGATTGCCGAGGACAGCAATGGCATGCAGCGCGACTACTGGTACACGGCGCACCGCAATCCTGGGGCCCTGGAAGCCCCGGAGGCCGTGGGCCGAACCGCCGCCGAGCGCACCGCCGCCCGGCTGTCGCCGCGCAAGGTCGCCACGGGCAGCTACCCGGTGCTGTTCTCGCCGCAAGCGGCCCGCTCCCTGGCCGGCCACGTCATTGGCGCATTGAGCGGCGGCGCCCAGTACCGCAAGGCCTCCTTCCTGCTGGACGCCTTGGATGCGGAAGTCGCCAGCCCCCACCTGCACCTCGTCGAACAGCCCCGGCTGCCCGGACGCCTTGGCAGCGCCAGCTTCGACGGTGACGGCGTGGCCACGGCCGAGAAGGCCTTCATCGACGCGGGCGTGGTGCGCAGCTACGTCCTCTCGGCATACTCCGGCCGCCGCCTTGGGCTGCCCACCACCGGCAACGCCGGCGGCGTCCACAACCTGCTTCTCAAGGGCCGCACTAAGGCGTTCAAGGCCCTGCTCAACGACATGGACCGCGGCCTCTACGTTACCGACCTGATGGGCACCGGCGTCAACGGCGTCACCGGCGACTACTCCCAAGGCGCCGCTGGCTTCTGGGTGGAGGGCGGCGAATTCGCCTACCCGGTCGATGAAATCACCATCGCCTCCAATCTCAAGGACATGCTGCGCCAAGTGGCCGCAGTCGGCGACGATCCCGACCAACGCGGCAACATCATCACCCCGAGCGTGCTGATCGAGACAATGACCGTGGCTGGCGGAGCCGCGGCGACGTGAAGCGACGGGATCATACCGCTTGAACAGTCCATGCGGATCGCAACGCACCGTCGCGCTGCCATTTTGCGTACAATACGAAGTGTAGCCTTGAAGCTCAACGGGCTTTGGCTAGCAACGACAAGCGGTCACACCCACTACACGCGCAGCCTGAATTGTGAGCACAATCCTGCCAATCAACCTTGATCGCCTTGTCCACGCGCGTTCGGTGGAATCGGCGCGAGTTGAGTTCAAGGCAAGCTGGGACGATACCACTACAGGGCCACAGGCGTTGAAGACGATCTGCGCCTTCGCGAACGACTACCAGAACCTCAACGGCGGTTACGTTGTTATCGGCATAGCAGAGGAAGACGGTCGGCCTGTCCTCCCACCAGACGGGCTAACACCATCGGAAATCGAACAAGCGCAAAGGTGGCTGCGGGGACGCTGTAAAAGCATGCGGCCGAGCCTTGAACCGATTCTGTCACCAGAGACCTACAGCGATCGGCACATCCTGGTCGTCTGGATCCCAGCCAGCCAGAACCGGCCACACCGAGCTCCAGACGTGCACGGCGGCGGTTGGAAATACTGGATACGTGTTGGCGAGTCAACCGTCGATGCCGAGGTGAGCGGCGGCCTTGAAATGCTCATTGAGCAGACGGCTCGTGTTCCCTGGGACGATCGTGTTGCCCTGAATGCTCGCGTCGAAGATATCCGTGAAACTCGAGTCCGCGAGTACCTCCGAGACGTCCAAAGCGGGCTACTTGACCGAAGTGACACGCACGACCTCTATCGTCGATTGGCCATCTGTTCTCCCGTTAACGACCACGAAGCACCTCGCAACGTCGGACTCCTCTTTTTCTCAGATGACCCTGCCAAGTGGTTCGCAGGGGCCAGAATCGAAGTCGTGCGGTTTGCTGCAGACCGAGCGGGGAAGGTTTTAAACGAACGCGTCTTTCGAGGGCCACTTGCGGATCAGGTCAGGGGTTGCTTGAGCTACTTTGAAGGACTCTCCCATGCGCACCTGCAAAAGCACCGGGATCGCAATCAAGTCCGTGGTTGGGTGAGTTATCCTCAGATCGCCTTTCGGGAGGCACTTGTGAACGCGGTTTACCACCGAGCCTATCGCCAGGATACGGTCGAGCCAACGAAGGTCTTCCTCCATCCCGATCGTGTCGAAGTGATCAGTTATCCTGGTCCGGTCCCCGGAATCGAGGGGCACCATCTTGCGCCCGATGGCCATGTCCCACCTATCCCAGCCCGAAACCGCCGCATCGGCGAGTTCCTCAAGGAGTTGGACTTGGCCGAGGGAAGGTTCACCGGGCTGCCACAGATATACGAGTCAATGCGGCAAAACGGCTCTCCGGCACCAAAGTTTGATTTCGACGACGCCAGATCCTATTTCCGGGTGACTCTGCCAGCCCATCCAGAGTATGCCGCGGTCTCCGCGATGCAAGATGCTGCATACCTACGCACCGTGGGGAGTCTTGACGATGCGTTCAGCCGAATACGGAACGCGTGGGAAGCGAACGCTAGTTCGGCCATCTTGGCAGCCGAAGTGATTCGCATGCACACCGAGCGAGGCAACATCACGGAAGCTCAAGAGGCTTGGGAGAGATTTCGTGAACACGGACCGGAATTCGGTCGCGCCCACGTTGCGAATGTCCTCGTTGAGGCATTGCTCGAAGCTGGTGAGGATAGTCTGGCGCGTTCGATCCTAGATGGCATTGCGGAAGTGCCCACGCCGACCGACGCGATTGATACCGCAATTCTTGCAAAGCGGCTAGGCGAGCGACAGATCGCGCACCGATACTTTGAACGAGCTGGCGAATCGGTGTTAAACGACGCCCGAGCATTGCATGAATTCGCGCAGATCAAGATGCGCCTCGCGACCGACGCCTACCGTCGGCGCGGTCCTTCTTGGACCGAAGTCAACAGACGTTTGCTCAGTGAGGCTCGGGACCAGCTCGAAAGGGTGATACTGATGGACGCGCCACCAACCCGCCACGCGTGGGCATGGCGGGACTTGGCTCTCGTGCGAGCGCGCCTGCAAGCGCCTAGGTCGGATGTGATTGCCGCCTACGAGCGTGCCTCAGAACTCCTGCCGGACGAGAGCCGCTTTGCAAGAGAACTAGAAAGTTTCCGTACGCGCTCCGCCTCGTCTCGCTATCGTCGCAACCGCAATAGTCGAGGTGGCCAAGGGTGATGCCCTTGCGCTAGAAACCGATGACCAGTCCCCGTCTTTGCTCGGTCAAGGGAGTCGTAAGCCGCACTTTGAAAGACGAAGGAGGTTTCCTGCACATCTAGTGCCGGTGTTACCTTGCGACGAAGCGACCCCGGGTGTCCAAATCCTGCCCCCATGAATGCCCGGGGCGAATCCCGTCCTCCCCGACCTCAACGATTCGGCCCGGCGAGTCCTCCAGTGGTCGCATGCACATGGACTGATCCGCCTGCAAAATGCGCCGCGGATCGCCCTTCGACCCGAGCACTGCAAGATCCGCCGAACCGAAGGTCTCAATCGGTGGAACCCGCGCCGGGAAATCAAGGTGGCTAGATCACTAAGCCGCTGCGACGGATGCTCGTGCCAAGTGGTGGTGAGCTCGCGCACCATCATCGCCACTTCCGAGTCGGCGTCCCAGTGCTCAAACCGGCCTTCGTCGCCCGCAATCCGGTTGCGCGGAATGCGCACTGGACGGCAATCTGGAAACTCAAGCTTCTTGGCTTCGGGAAACGCCAACATGCGTTCCTTGGTCGGAGTGTGGAGCAGTTCAGCAATGATGAGCGGATGATAGCCCTTTCGTGCTCAATCCCGAACCTTTGTCCTCAATAATACTCATCGAGAAGCTTCCCATTCGATATTCAGCGGTTCGATCAGATCACCAAGAATCTCAATTTTCCCCTTGTCCATGCCGAACAGGCTCTTCGGCTTTTTGCGGTAGGGCACCAACCGCGCCACTCGGCGACCGTTCTTGGAGATAGTGAGTTCCTGCTTGGTTTCCGCCACCTCGTCCATCAACTTCAGGCATTTCGCCTTGAATTCGGAGGCCATGATTGTCGGGGCATCAATCGAGTGGTCGTTGCTCATAGTTTCCAACTCCTGATCTTCGTTGAGTGCTTTCACCTGATGTTACTATGGTCAACTTCAAATCACCCCTGCCTTCAACCCACCAAGTCGTACAAATGGAGGATCAGATCGTGGATTTGTACACAGGTAGTCATGATCGACCGAAACGTTGCGCCGAGCAGTGGCCTAGTATCCCCGGCTCGACTGACTGGGGCACGGCAGTCGGGAAATACCACCTTGCAGCGCTGCCTGTTTGCCGATTGCAGCTATGTGTCACTGGAGCGACCTGAAGAGCGGGCCAACTCCTGAACCACGCCAGCTTTGCCAACGACTGCGGGGGCGCTCAAGACAGGGTTCGCCGCTGGTTGTCAGTGCTCGAAGCGAGCTTCGTCGTTTTCTGCCGGCTTCCCCATCATCGTCGCTTCAATCGCTGGCTCACCCGCAGCCCCAAGCTCTACTTCGTTGATGCGGGCCTGCTTGTTGAGCATCGGGAGTGCCAGCCAGCTCGCTACCCACGCCATGCGCGGTCTCGTGTTCGAGAGTCTGATGATTAGCGAAGCGCTGAAAGTCGCCTACCATGCTGGGCGGGTTCCGAGGCTGCACTCTTGGAGAGACCATCGGGGCAACCAAGTGGACCTGATTGTCGATGACGCAGCCACGGCGCATCCGGTGGAGATGAAATCTTCCGCCACGATAGATAACGAGTTCTTCAAGGGATTGCGCTACTGGCGGTCGCTTGCTGGCGAAGGCCACGCCGGTACGATGGTTTACGGGAACGACTAGAGCTACACGCGGGAGGGCATTGCCGTGACCGGCTGGCGGGGCTGGCCTAAGCGACTTGTTGATGCGGAGCTGAACCTAGCCAATCCGGAGCGCTTTTTCCGCTTCCTCGAGAGCTGTCTTGAAAAACGCGAGGTAAGCCAAATGCAACGACTTGCCCCCTATCTCAAGGCTGTCCATGCGTTTTACCTTCGCTTGGTCCCCCCTACTCCAAGATTCCGGTGGGTCGTTCCAGCCAGAATCAGAAGACAAGCCGGAAAGTTGCTCAACGCCATCGCCCTTGACCGCAAAGAAGGCCGACGGGAGGTGCAAGCTGGATACGCTCCAATTCTCGTCTTCCCTGCTGAATTCGTATCCGAACTCCAGATATGTGTGTTCGTCATCATCGGTCCATGACGATTGGGAATACGCCCCTCGATCGTAATGGCCCCACTTGCCCTTGACTTTGCAAGTGTCCTCCACCTCCCTGAGGATACTGGTCATTCGCTGCTCTACCCCCCTGTTCCTATACGCTACTGCGGCTGCTAAATCACTGGCGTTCAGTTCGTTGGTCAAGTCCCATTCCTCCATCAAAGCCAATAGTTCTTTCACAAGCGCGACGGGGCCAGCTTCCGCCCCCGGCTCCTGTGCCCAGCCCTTCATCCAGTCGAAGACCTGATACCACCATAAGTTCCGAAACACCACCAACTTTTCGTCTGGCTGGAAATCGCTTGGAGTGTAGGGCGTCAAGTAGATTAGCGTTCTGCTCTTCGCTTGTTTGTGGTGCTCCCGAAGGTAACGCTCGTAGCTTTGCAACTGACCGTCGCCCTCTGGAGCCCCGATCTTGTTTTCGAAAACGACCACATGACGGTCTCCGGAGCATTCCCGTACCTCAAGCCATAGATCAAGCCTGCCATAACTCCCCGCACTCTTTTGGGTCTCCACGCTCACCGTCTCCACGTCGCAATCTACGAATCTCTTCACGAACGCTACGCGCAAAAGAAGGGAGTTTTCCAACAAGCCAGCAAGTGCTTCCGTCAGGAAGTCTTCGCGCGGCGACTTCCCTTCGGTGGCGCGGTACCTGAACAAACGGCCGAAAAGGCTCATCGAGTGCAACCGGTCACTTCGGAATCCCGCTGTTCGCTTCCCGGATGATCAACATTCACACTACGACAGCGCCTTCGCCTCCACGCCCCGCGCCCAGACCGCTGCCGGTTCGGCCAGCACGGCTAGATCGTCCAGCGGGTTGCCGTGCACCAGCACGATGTCGGCGGACAGGCCGGGCTTGAGCCGACCCGTTACCTGGCTTATGCCCAGACCTTTGGCGGCGGCGCTGGTGGCGGTGCGCAAGGCGGCTTCTGGCGTGAGGCCGGCGATGGCGGCGAAGACCGGCAGGGCTTGGGGCAGGTGGTGGTGATAGACGCCGGGAATGCCGGCGTCGGTGGAGGCGATGAAGGGGATGTCGCGGGTGCGCATGTCCTCGAAGGCGGCCTGAATGCGTTTGAGGGTGGTCGAGTCCGGGTTGTCGAGAAAGCGCCGCCAGCCCCGGCTGACGGTGGGTGACACCCAGACGCCGCGTTCAGCCATTGCCGCCGCCACCTCGGGCCGGTAGTCGCTGGCCCAGCCCGCTTGGCCCACCCAGGAGCAGTGCTCGATGGTGCGCACCCCGGCTTCGGCGGCGATGCGGATGCCTTCGGTGCCGTGGCAGTGAGCGGCGACCGGCAGCTCGTGGCTGGTGGCCAGATCGACGATTTGGCGCAAGGTGGGCAGGTCGAATTGCGGATCGATCGGGTTGCTGCCCCGGGTCATGCGCCCGCCGGTGGCCATCACCTTGATGAGATCCACGTCGTGCTCCAACTGCCGCCGCAGCACCGCTTCGGCCTCGGCGAAGCCAGCCGCCTCGCCGCCCCAGAAGTGGCAGTGGCCGGCCACGCTGGTGATGGGCTGGCCGGCGCACAGGAGTCTCGGACCCAACAAGGCGCCCCGGTTGATGCGATTGCGGATTTCGATTTCCAGCCAAGCGCCGCCGCCCAAATCCCGGCCGGTGGTGATGCCGGCCCGCGCCATGGCTTCGGCCCGTTCGGCCATGGCCGGCAAGCGCTCAGCGGTGGCCAGCTTGTCCGGCGGCTTGGCGTCGTCCGGGCTCAGCTCCAAGTGCACGTGCGCGTCGATCAGGCCGGGAATGGCGGTCAAGCCCGAGCAGTCGATGACGCGCTCGCCGCGGCTCGCAGGCAGGTCGGCAAGTGCCCCAATCGCTTGGATTTTGCCCTCGCTGAACACCAAGGCGTCGGCGGAGGCAAAGCCCTCGCCGTCCCAGAGTTTCAGGTGGGCCAATCGGGTCGCGGCCATCAGCGCAACGCCTCCGGCAGCCAGGTGGCGAGGTTCGGAAAGGCGAACAGCAGCATCAGCAGCACCAGTTGCAGCGCAACAAAGGGAACCACGCCACGATACATGGCCGCGGTGGGAATGTCTTTCGGCGTGACGCCGCGCAAGTAGAACAGCGCAAAGCCGAACGGCGGCGTCAGGAAGGAGGTTTGCAGGTTCACGGCGACCAGCACGCCCAGCCAGATGGGGTCGATGCCCAAGGCCAGCAGGCCGGGGCCCACCACGGGAATCACCACGAAGGTGATCTCGATGAAGTCGAGCACGAAGCCGAGCAGGAAAATCACCAGCATCACCGCGAGCAGGGCGCTCAGCGCGCCGCCGGGAAACTCCTCGAACAGCCCCTGCACCAAGACGTCGCCGCCGAGACCGCGAAACACCAGCGCGAAGACCGATGCGCCGATGAGGATGAAGAACACCATGGCCGTGGTTTTCAGGGTGGATTCGCACACGGAGCGCAGGACATCCCGGCTCAAGGTTCGATTGGCCAGCGCCAGCAGCATCGCCCCCAAGGCGCCGACCCCGGCGGCTTCGGTGGGCGTCGCCAAGCCGGCCAGAATGCTGCCGAGCACGGCTAGGATCAGGCTCATGGGGGCCAGCAGCGCCCGAATCAACGCGACCGCAGTTGGTGCCTCCGATTCGGCGCTTGCGCCTCGCTGCGGGGGTGCCCGTTGCGGCTTAAGGACGGCAGCGGTCAGCAGATACAGCGCATAGAGAATCACCAACACCGCTCCTGGGAGCAGCGAGCCGGCGAACAGGTCGCCGATGGAGACCGTCTTCGGCGCAAACACGCCTTGGGCGAGCTGCGCTTGGCTGTAGGCGTTGGAGAGCACGTCGCCGAGCAGCACCAAGGCGATGGACGGCGGAATGATCTGCCCCAAGGCGCCGGTGGCGCTGATGGTGCCTGTTGCCAGCCGTGGGTCGTAGCCCTGCCGCAGTAGGTTGGGCAGCGCCATCAGCCCCAGCGTCACCACCGTGGCGCCGACAATGCCAGTGCTCGCCGCCATCAGCGCGCCCATCAGAATCACACCGAGACCCAGTCCGCCGGGCAGCCCGCCGAGCAGCCCGGACAGGGTGCGCAGCAACTGCTCGGCGATGCGCGTGCGCTCCAGCATCGCGCCCATGAAGACAAACAGCGGCACGGCGATGAGCGTTTGATTGGCCATGATGCCGTACAGCCGCCCAGGCAGAAAGCCGAGCACGTCCAAGTCGAAGACGCCGAGGCCGGCGCAGGCCAAGGCGAAGGCGAACGAGCCGCCCGCCAAGGTCAGGGCCACGGGGTAGCCCAGCAGCAGCAGGGCGAAGACCAGCGCGAACAGCAGGATGGGCGCTAGGGCCTCCACTACTTTGGGGAATTATGTAGCAAAATCAACAGTCGGGCTTACGCCGCCTGCCGAAGTCCGCCACCTGTTTGACGGGTCATTGGGCGGGCTAACGAACCTTTGGTTCGCCTGCACCCACGGCCCTCGCCGTCCAGCTGCGCCAATCCCTGACGCCGGATGTTTCGGGCCGCGTTCACGTCGGCGTTCGCCTCGTGACCGCAGGCCTGACATCGAAAGGTTGATTGGCTCAGCCGATTGGCCGAATCCGCGAACCCGCATTCGTGGCAGGTTTGCGACGTGCGGGCGGGGTTGATGCGAACCACCTTCCCCGCCTTGTAATCCAGGTTCCGCTCAAGGCCATGCCATCCGCTGGCAAGGATCTCTCGGTTCAGGCCCGACTTGGCCTTCACGTTGGTTCCGGGCTCTTCCTTTGTTCCCTTTGCCGACCGGGTCATGCCCTTGGTGTTCAGGTCCTCGATGGCAACCGTGTGCGCCGCGTCCGCGATGCGCCTGCTTGTCTGGTGGCACCAGTTCGAGCGGATGCCCCGGACTCTCGCATGGGTCCGCGCCAGCTTCGCCTTGGTTCGGCAGCGCCGTCCGCTGCCCTTCGCCTGCCGCGCCATGCGGCGCTGGTAGCGGCGCTTGCGCGCCTCCAGGCGGGCCACGTCGGGCAAGCGGATGATCTCACCCGTGCTCAAGGCGCACTGCCCCACGTTGCGGTCAACGCCAACCACCGCGCCATCGTCGGGGCGCGGGTTGATGGCCACCTGGTAGAAGATCGTGCAGAACCACTTGCCGCCCTCGCGCCTGAAAACCGCCTGCTTGGGCCTGCCGTCCGGGTGGGGGTTCCCGCCCCGCCGCCGCAGGCGGTAGTTGCCCAGCTTGGGCACGGAAATGAACCCGTCCGCGATCCTGACATCCTGCGGGATGGTGAATCCCGCCTCCCCGCCCCGCCCCTTGAATTTCGGGTGGCCCCGCTGTCCCTTGAGGAACGCCTGCCATGCGTCAGCTTGGTGCTTGAGCGTGTATCGAACGGGGGAGAACGGAAGCGCCTTGAGCCACTCATGGCCGCTGGCGTTCCGCAGCTCGGCGAAGGCCTTGCCCAAGGTGAAGAAGGTGGGCGGCGGCGGGCGTTTAGTGGACGAGAAGCGCCATCCGAGCCATGCGGCCCGCTGTTGGTCGAGGGACCAGTTCCAGACGTGGCGGCAGGCGCCGGCCAGCCGGTTGAGCTGGCGCGCCTTCGCCGGGATTCCGGGCAGCACACGGTAGCGGACGGCGCGGATGGTGACGGACTGGCCGGAGGGGGGTGACATGTGGTTAAGCATACAGTTGACCAACTGCTGATGCCACTGCTGATTTTGCTGCATAATTCCACTACTTTGCAGGCCCCTCAGCCAGCCGTCGCCAGGCTTTGCCGATCTCGCTCAAGCCCTGCAGCAGCAGCAGCGCTGCCATCGATGGGATGAGCGTCTTCAGCAGAAAAACTCCAGGCAGGCCGCCGACTTCGGATGATCCCTCCAGGATTCGCCAAGCGCTCAGGGCGTAGGGCAACGAGGTGGCCAGCACCAGCGCCGCCACCGGCAGCAGCAGGAAGAGGTGGCCGAAGAGATCGACCAGCGCGCGCCAGCGCGGGCTGCGGCCACTGTAGAGGATGTCCACCCGGACATGGCCGTTCTCCTTCAAGGTGTAGGCCATGCCCAGCATCAGCACCAAGCCGTGCCCGTAGATCACCGCTTCCTGGATCAGGATGGTGTTCTGCGCGAAGGCGTAGCGCAGCAGGACGATGGCGGCGACGGCCATGGCCATCGCCAAGGTCAGCCATGCGACCGCACGGCCGAGCAAGTGATTGAGCCGGTCAATGAGAATGCTCATGCGGCGCCGCTGCGCTTTGAGGTAATGCCCTGAGCGGCTTGGATTTGCGAATCAGCGCTCCCCTTCGGGCTGGCCTGTCAGGTTCATGTAGCGCTGCTGGTGGCGGCGATAGGCCAACTCGTCACCCCGGCGGCGCGATATGCGCGCTAGGTTGAAGTGGGCGTCTGGCACGTCTGGCGCCTTGGCATAGAACCGGGCGGCCAGCTCCCCTTCATTGAGCTCGTCAAAAATGGTGCCGAGGTTGTAGTTGGCCAACTGGTGGCCAGGCATCGCCTCCACGGCCAGTTCGTAGTGGCGCTTGGCCTCCTTCAAGTTGCCCTTGAGCTGATGCAGGCGGCCGAGGTTGACCCAGGCATCCGCACAGTTGGGATCGGACAAGACCGCCTTTTGGTAGGCCTCCATGGCCTTGCCGACATTCCACTCCTCTAGGTCAACGCCCAGTTGGCACCATTCGCTCGCGCTCAGCTCATCGGCCTCGCCGGGCGCAATGTCGCGGCCTTCCCAGAGCACGGTCACGGTATCGCCGCTGACGCGCTGGGCAAAGTCCAGGCAGCCCTGGCCCGTTTCGGCATTCCAGAGCCGGTCCTTGGCGCGCACCACCACACCATTGCCCTGGGCCAGCAGACGAACCCCAGAAAGGGCTTCGGGCGATGCAAAGCTCGCCTTGAGGCGGGTCATCGCACGGAACAGGCTGCGCGGGCTGACGTCGGCATCGATCATGCTTTTGGCGGTGCGCAGCAAGACCAGATCCTTGAAGTCGAAGCGATGCTCGCCGTTGGGCCCCTTGGCGGGAGAAAGCAGCTTTCGGCGCACGAAGTGACGCACCTGGTCCGGCGTCATGCCCACGATATCCGCCACGTTTCGGGTGCTGTAGCCGCCCATCGAAAGACCCGTTGCCTTGGAGACTTGATTTCTCGTCGTTGGAGCGCAAATTTAGCCCAATAGCGTCCGAACCGCTATGGTCAATCGCTTGCGTTGACGTGCGACATTACCCTCGCCGATTCGCTTATTTCCTTTTCTGTTTCCCTTGGCGCAGGAATTCGCGCAGCGTGGCGAGCTGTTCGACAGTGACTTCCTGGAACCCGGGTATGCTGCAGGGTGGCCCCAAGCGGCTATCGCCAGGGCCAAAGCGGAAGGTGCCGCGGATGGCGTCAAGGCTGCAAACCGACATCCCGTTGACGGTCTCGTAGGCCACTGGATCGTTGCGGCGCAAGCCCGGACACCGGTGCGGCAGTTGAACGAGGTAGTACGTCTTGCGGCTCATGCGGAACACCACGTGGCGATCGTCGAGCACATCGACTTCGCGAATGCGGTGGATGGGCAGGCAGCGCTCCTCCTCCGCGTAGTCCGATTGGCCCGAAGGCTCCGACAATATCGCTTCCACGTCTGCGGGCAGCGCAGGTTGCTCCTCGGCAAGAGCCAAACCCGCCCAAAGACAGAGGAATGCCGCACGCTTTCCCATAGCGATGCGCCGCCTACGAGCCGGAACTGCCATCAGCCCGCCGCTCTCGCTGCTGACGGCGGCGCTCCCGGCGTTCACGCACCGCCGCCTGTCGCGCCAGCGCCACGGATTCCTTGAGTGCCGCGGCCTGTTGGGGCTCGATCCGCTCGAACTTGCCGAGCACGCACTGGCCGCGCCACGCAAAGCCGCCAAAGCGGTCATGGCCGCTGATTTTGTCGAGGTCGCACAGGCGCGACGAGGCGCGCTCGACCACGAACATCACGTCGCCCCGCATGGGGCAGCGATGACGCAGCCGGTTCAGCCAGATGCCTCGCCTACCCTCGAACAGCAGGTGGTGGTCATCGAGCACCTTGATGCTCCGGTAGCTGTTCGCCGTGATGCATTTTTCGGCGTCGCTGTAGTCCGATGCCGGGGAGGCCTCGCGCAGAATGGCATCCACGTCATAGTTGGCCTGCCCTGCGCCTTCCGTAGCGTCTTCGGCCAAAGCGCCTGCGCCCACGGCAAAAGCCAGTGCCATTGCGGCCACAACCGACCAAGCTTTCCGTTTCCCATTCATTTGGTCGTCCATGTTATTGCCAAACAGCGCCGTTGGCCCCTATGCTTTTAACTTTTGCAGGAAAGGAAGTTCCCTATGCATGTCGGCACCGCGGTCATTTTCCAAAACACCAACAAGCACACAACTGATCTCGACGTCTATCGCAACGATGTGCGCTTGGCCGAGCTGGCCGAGCCGCTTGGCTTCGAGTCCATCTGGACCGTCGAGCATCACTTCACGGACTACACCATGTGCCCGGACCCGCTGCAGTTCCTCACCTACATGGCGGGCCGCACCCAAACCGCGAAGCTCGGCTCCATGGTGGTGGTGCTGCCTTGGCATGACCCGTTGCGGGTCGCCGAACAGGTGTCGATGCTGGACAATCTTTCCGGAGGACGGCTCATTCTCGGTCTCGGCCGTGGGGCGGGCCGGGTGGAGTTTGATGGCTTCCGCCAGGATATGGAAGACTCCCGGCCCCGCTTCGTCGAGTCCGCCCAATGCCTCATCGAGGGGCTGGAGCGCGGCTACTGCGAATACGACGGCGACTACGTCAAGCAGCCGCGGGTCGATATCCGTCCTGAACCCTTCCTCACCTTCAAGGGCCGCACCTATGCCGCTGCGGTGTCGCCGGATTCCGTGCCCATCATGGCCCGACTGGGGCTGGGGCTGCTCATCATTCCGCAAAAGCCTTGGGACGCCGTGGAACAGGAGATCGAGCAGTACCGCACCCTCTACCGGGAGATCAACGCCGAAGACCCGCCCGCCCCCATCATTGGCGGCTGGACCCTGTGCGACCGCGACGACGGCCGCGCGCGCCAGCTTGCCGAACGCTACATCGGCGGTTACTGGCAAACGGTGCTCGACCACTACCGCTTCCACGAAAGCCACCTGAAGGGCCAGAAGGGCTATGAGTACTACGGCAAGTTCGCCGACAACCTGCAGAAGCAGGGCGTCGAGGGCGCCATCGAGTTCTTCCTAGGGCTGCAGGTCTGGGGCGATCCCGACCGCTGCCTCGAGACCATCAAGCGCAATTGCGAACGGGTCGGGGCCGGCGCCTTCATCGGTGTGTTCAGCTACGCGGGCATGCCTTGGAGCGATGCCGAAAACAACATGCGCACCTTCGCCGCCGAGGTTCTGCCTAGGCTTAAGGACGAACCGGCCCGCGGGCGGGTGGACTGGGCGGCCTAAGGGCTGCGCGACTCCAGACTCCGTCCGGCCAGCTTCGGCGGGCGGGCCAGCAGGAAGCAGAAGGCGCCAACCAGCACCAGGGCGGCCAACAGCGTGAAGCCCGCTTGATAGTCGCCGTTGCGGTCAGCCATGTAGCCGGCGAAGATGGGGCCGGCGGACATTCCGAGCATCACGATCAGCGACGAGAAGCCCATGATGGTGCCGAAGGACGAGGCGCCGAAGTAGTCCGCCCGCAATGCCACCATTTGCGGTCCGCGCACACCCCAGGCGAGGCCGTGCAGCAGCGTGAAGAGCACCACCATCCAGAAGTGGGTCGCGTAGGCCAGCAGCAACATGCCGACGCTGTGGGCCAGCATGCAGGCAAAGCAGATGAGGCGCTTGTCGAGTTTGTCGCCCAAATAGCCGCCGATGAGCTGTCCGACCATTTGGCAGCCGGTCATCAGCGCCACCACCAAGCCCGCCGCAGCCAAGGAATAGCCCATGCCCTCGGTGAGGTGCGGCGCCAAGTGCACGATCAAGGACGAAACGGCCAGCAAGGCGAAGGCGTGCCCGAAGGAGATCAGCCAAAACGGCCAGGTGCGCATGGCCTGCCGGGCGGTGAAGTCGGGCGCGGACTGCGGTGGTGTCTCGCCATTGGTCAAGGCGCTGCGGATTCCGTCGGGCACCTCCCCACGATCCTCCGGGCGGTGGTGGACCAGCCGCACTAAGGGCAGGCCCAGGATCAGCACCAGAATGCCGGAATAGAATGCCGTCGCCCGCCATCCGAAGGCCTCCAAGCTCAAAATGACCAAGGGCACCGACAGGCCGCCGACCGAAAAGCCGAGTTGGGAGAGCGATACCGCCTTGGCGCGGTGGCGATTGAACCAATTGACCAAGGAAACCATGAGCGTGGCAAGGCCGCCGAGGCTTGAACCCAAGGCAATCAGGGCGAAGATGAGATAGAAGCCAAGCAAGGATTCAACTTGGCTGAACAGCATGAAGCCAACGCCGAAAATCAGGGTGCCGATGGTAAGTATCAACCGCGGGCCGAAGCGGTCCACCAGCCAGCCTTGGGCGGGACCGAGGATGCCGCTCTCGATGCGGGTCATGGCGAAGGCGGCGGCCATCACCGTCTTGCTCCAGCCGAAGTCGGCCTGCAGCAGCACGACGTAGGCGCCGTAGGACTGCATCCACAGCATCGCCGCCAACCACTGGAGGCCACTGCTGGCGCCGGCGATCCACCAGCCGTAGAAGACGTGCCCGGCGGGGCGCACGAGTTGATCGATGCTGCGGCCAATTTTGCGCACCCGCAAGCTCCTGTTGGGGGTTGTTCGAGACTTTCGGAACCTGTGCAAGCACAGTTGTTCCGCCATTGACCCGCGGTTCCCGGGTCAAGCCAAGCCGTGGCGCCTCAGCTTCGGGGGCGCGTATGGGTGAGGACGTTCCGTCCTCAAGGGAGCGCTAGGAATCGTCGGAGGGTGGGTCACCTCCTACCAAGCGGTTCAAGCCCTCCAACAACCCCACCGGCAGGGGGAACACGATGGTGGAGCTCTTCTCGCCGGCGATCTCCGTCAAGGTCTGCAGATAGCGCAACTGCATCGCGCCGCCCTCCGTGCGCAGCTCCTGGGCGGCTTGGACCAGCTTCTCCGCCGCCTGCTGCTCGCCGTCGGCATGGATGATCTTGGCCCGCCGCTCACGCTCCGCCTCGGCCTGCCGGGCGATGGCGCGGATCATGCTCTCGTCGATATCGACATGCTTGATCTCCACGTTGGACACCTTGATGCCCCATTGGTCGGTTTGCTGGTCGAGTATGGTCTGAATGTCCTGGTTCAAGCGTTCGCGCTCGGCGAGCAGTTCGTCGAGCTCATGCTGGCCGAGCACCGAGCGCAACGTGGTCTGGGCCAGTTGCCCCGTGGCATCCATGTAGTTCTCCACATTGATGATGGCCGGCTGCGAGTCCACCACCCGGAAGTAGAGCACGGCGTTGACCTTGACCGACACGTTGTCGCGGGTGATCAGGTCCTGGGTGGGGATGTCGAGCACGATGGTGCGCAGATCGACCCTCACCATCTGCTGGATGACCGGGATGATGATGACCAGGCCCGGCCCCTTGACCTTGTAGAACCGGCCCAGCATGAACACCACGCCCCGCTCGTATTCACGCAGGATGCGGAAGGCGCTGGCGAGCAGCGCCAGCACGACGGTGGCAACGATGGCAGTAACGATTTCCATGAATTCAATCCTCCTCTTTAGTGGCGGCAGACCCGGCTCCAAGCCCTTCAACCCTAAGCACTAGGCCGTTGACCGCCTTGATTCGCACCTGTTCATCCTTCTTCAGCGGCGCCTCCGACTCAGCTCGCCAGATTTCGCCAAAGGCGCGCACCGTGCCCTCGCCGTCAAAATCCTCGAGCACCAAGGCGGCGGCGCCCACCATGCCTTCCTGGCCGGTCACCACCCGTGATCGCCGGGCGCGCACCGCGCTGCCGATGACGAAGAAGGCGATGCCGCCAGCGGAGACGGCGAATCCGGCGATGATGGGCAAGGGGAGCTGGTAGCCTGGCAGATCGGTGTCCATCAACATGACCGAACCCATGACGAAGGCGATCACGCCGCCCACGCCGAGCACCCCGTAGGTGGGGGTGACCGCCTCCGCGATCAGCATGCCAAGGCCGATCACGATCAGGGCGAGGCCCGCGTAGTTGATCGGCAGCATCTGCAGGCCGTAGGCACCGAGCAGCAGGCAGATGATGCCGGTGGCCGCAGGGAAGAGCATGCCCGGATTGTAGAATTCCAGAATCAGCCCATAAACGCCGATGATGAGCAGTCCGTAGGCGATGGACGGGTCGGTGATGATGGACAGCAACTCGTGGCGCCAGTCGGTTTCCACGAAGCGCAGTTCCGCATTGGCGGTGGCGAGGGTGCGGACCTCATCGTTGATGTTGACTTCCCGCCCGTCAAGGTCCGCGAGCAACGCGGCTAGGTTTGGTGCCAGCAGATCGACAATGTTTTGCTCAACCGCCTCCGTGGCGCGCACGTTGGCACCCTCACGCACGGTCTTCTCCGCCCATTCGACGTTGCGGCCACGCTTTTCGGCCAAGCTCTGCAAATAAGCCACCGCATCGTTGACGACCTTCTTGGTCATGGCATCCGCGGCCGGTTGGCCGGCCGGTTCCGGCGCTTGGTCTTCGACCTCATCGCCGCTCCCCTCCGGTTCCGGCGCCGGCCTCGGCGGCCGGGGGTTGGGGGTCGGGCCGGCGGGCGCGATGCTCACGGGCGTGGATGAGCCGATGTTGGTGGCGGGCGCCATGGCGGCGATGTGGCTGGCGTAGGCGATGTAGGTACCGGCGCTGGCGGCGCGCGCCCCGTCGGGGGAGACGTAGGTGATCACCGGCACTTCGGCGGCTAGGATGGCCTTCACGAGATCTCGCATCGACTTGTCGAGGCCGCCCGGCGTGTCCATGCGAATCACCAAGGCTTCGGCGTTCGCCTCGCTGGCGTCCTCGATGGCGCGGATCACCAGGTCGGCGCTGGCCGGACCCACGGCCCCGTCCAAATCGACCACCCACACGGTGCTGCGGGGGGCGGCCTCATCCTCTGCGGCGACGCCTTGCAGGACGGCGCTGACGGCAAACAGCAGCGCCGCGGCGAACGGCCAGAGTGGCTTGCTGCGCATCGGCCGCCCGTTCAAACCGCCTTGTCGCGGAGGTCCGGAAGCTGGTAGCCCTGCGCTGCCAAATCGGCGCGCACCACCTTCTTGTCCATCTTGCCGGTGGAGGTGAGGGGAACGCTGTCCACGAAGAGCACGTCGTCCGGCAGTTGCCATCGGGCGAAGGCCTCGGCGCAGTGGTCGAGAATCCGCTTGACGCTCACTGATCCGCCCGCGTCAAGCACCACTAGGGCCACCGGGCGCTCGTCCCACTTGGGATGCGGCTGCGCCACCACGCAGGCTTGGGCGACGCCGTCGAGGGCGACGATGTGGTTTTCCAAGTCCACGCTCGAAATCCATTCGCCACCGCTCTTCACCAGATCCTTGGAGCGGTCGGAGATGATGAGGTACTCCTCGGGGTCGATCTTGCCCACGTCGCCGGTGATGAGCCAACCGTCATGGAAGCGTTCGGGCTGCGGGTTGTGGTAGTACTCCGAACAGATCCAGGGGCCGCGGATGAGGATTTCGCCAACGCTCTCGCCGTCGTGGGGCAGGCGGTTGAACGCTTCGTCGAAGATGTCGAGCTCCAGCCCCGGCATGATTTGGCCAGCCTTGGCCACGTTCTCGAATTGGGCATCCTCGGACAGCGAAAGTTGGCTGCGCTTCATCACGCGCCGGGACAGCGTGGCCAAGGGCGAGGTTTCGGTCATGCCCCAGCCTTGGATCATCTCCACGCCCAAGGTGTCCCAGTACCACCGGATCAAGGACGGCGGCGGCGCGGAGCCCCCGCAGGTAAGCCTTGAGAGGCTGGAGAGGTCATATTGGCCCGAATTGGCTTCAACCAGGCTCTTCACGCCCTGCCAGATGGTGGGCACGCCCGCCGACAAGGTCACGCCTTCATCCGCCAGGAGGCCGAGCAGCCGGTCCGGGGCCATGAATCGATGTGGCATGACTTGCTTGCAGCCGAGCATTAGCGCCGACCAGGGGATGCCCCAGCCCATGGCGTGGAACATCGGCACGACGCCGAGGACGGTGTCGGCACCGGAGAGGCCCATGGAGTCGGTCATGCACTGGGTCAGGGTGTGCAGGTACTGGGAGCGGTGCTCGTACTCCACACCCTTGGGGTTGCCGGTGGTGCCGCTGGTGTAGCACAGGCCCAAGGGGGCGTTTTCACTGATCTCCGGCCACTCGTATTCGGTGGGCTGCCCATCGATGAAGGCTTCGTAGTCCACCGCCTTGGGCAGGCTGGTTGACCAACCCTCGAAGCCCGCTTCGGTGGCCACCACCACCTGCTCCACGGTCGGAATCACGTCCTTGAGCACCTCGAGCAGGGGCAGTGCGTCGGCATCCACGATGATGAGCTTATCGCCAGCGTGATTGATGATGTACTCTAGGTCCTTGGGGCTCAGGCGGATGTTCAGCGTGTGCAGCACCGCCCCCATGCCGGCGCAGGCATGGTAGGCCTCAAGATGCCGGGAGCCGTTCCACATGAAGGTGCCCACCCGGTCGCCGACGCCGATGCCCGCTTGACGGAGCGCATGGGCCAATTGATGCGCCCGGTTGCGAGTCTCAAGGTAGGTCTGACGGCGCACGCCATCCTCGGTTGCCGTCACGATCTCTTCATGGGGCGCGACCTTGGCGCCTCGGTCGAGGATGTTGGACATCAGCAGGGGCGTGCGTTGCATGGCCATTGAAAACGGTCTCCTTGAGGGCGGTTGGTGTTGAATGGGACGGATAGTTTAACCCAAGGCCAAGGAGAGCACTTGTCAGCGGTTGGGCGGGGTCGCCGTGCGTTTTGTCGCCCATCGCAACTCAATATGCCAATTTGACCAATATTAGGCGGATTTCCCCACACCAAATAGACCGAATTCGTTCCAACATGGCTTGGAACGCCGCCATTCCGCGGTTATTGGCGGTTGGCACGACTATTGATAGCAGTGAAGGTGAAACGACCCGAACAATGGATTTTGTTGACATGAAAGACAGTTTCCGCCTTTCCCGAATCCGCCAGCCAAGAGCGACCTTGGCGGCGATACTCCTGCTCGCCGCGGTGTTCATCGCCTTCGGCGTCTTTGCTGACCAAGCGCTGCCGAGTGTCGGCGCATCCAACTACGTGGGCGCCGATGTTGACTTCATCCCCGCTTGGCTCCACATCCAGACCATCTTCGATTCTTGGAAGCCCTAATGGCCACAAACCACCTTCATCGACTGCGGCGCACCGTGCGCCTTGACAAGGAAAACGCTTGGATCGCGGGTGTTTGCGCGGGTTTTGCGAAGGCGTTCGGCACCGACCCCGCCTTTGTTCGAGTGGGGGTGATCGTCACTGCGCTCTTTCTGCCCAAGATCACCATCGCCGCCTACCTCATCGCCTGGGCCGTGCTCGACGAATAGCTTGCACGTTCGTGGCGCTGCCGCATCCCGGCGGGCGTTGCGATGTTCGAGTAGAATCCAAGCCGCCTGTTCGGCTTGGATGTTCGCCATGGTGCAAAGCATGACCGCCTTCGCCCGCTGTCAGGATACGGCGGCTGGTTGCGAAATCGGTTGGGAACTGCGGGCGGTGAACCATCGCTTTCTCGATGTGCAGTTTCGCCTGCCCGATGAACTGCGGTCCCTCGAATATCCGTTGCGTGAAGCCGCCGCCCGCCGGCTCCAGCGAGGCAAGTTGATGTGCGTGCTGGCCATCAACCAGAACAGTTCTACCGAGGCCTTGGAGCTGAACAGGCCCCTGCTGCTGCAGTTGCTGGCCACGTTGGAACGAGTGCGGCGCGATGCTCCGGAGGCGCACACCAGCAATCCCATGGATCTGCTGCGCTGGCCGGGAATGCTGCAGCAAGCCGCCATCAACCCCGAGGGGCCGGTGGCGGAGGCTATCAAGGCGCTGTTTGAGACCGCGCTCGACGCCTTGGTGGAAGCCCGGCGCAGTGAGGGCCAAGCACTCAAGGAGGCCGTCGTCCAGCGTTTGGACCAGATCGACGGCATCCTGGCCGAGTGTCGCCAGCTCAGCGCCGGCGTTGCCGAAGATCTGCGCGTTCGGCTCCAAGGCCGGTTGGCGGAGCTCAAGGCGGATGTCGCCGCCGACCGCTTGGCCCAGGAAGTCGCCCTGTTGGCGCAGAAGGCCGACGTGGCCGAAGAGCTGGATCGGTTGGCCATCCACCTTCAAGAGGCCCGTTCGCGCCTGAACGACCCCGGCCCTCACGGGCGTCGGCTGGACTTTCTGGCCCAGGAGTTGATGCGAGAAGCCAATACCTTGGCGGCCAAGTCGGTGCTGCCGAGCGCCTCCCGGGTTGCCGTGGATTTGAAGGTTGCCATCGACCAGATCCGCGAACAGGTGCAGAACCTTGAATAGCGGCCCATGACCGACGCCAAGGACAACTACCATCTGCTGTTCGCCATCACCGCGCCTTCGGGGGCCGGCAAGACCAGCTTGGTGAAGGCGTTGACGAAGGGCGATCCGCAACTGGCGGTGTCGGTGTCCCACACGACTCGCCCCAAGCGGGCCGCGGAAGTCGATGGCGAGGACTACCACTTCATTGACCCCGCAGGCTTCGAGGCCATGGTGGCGGCGGGGGAGTTTCTTGAGCAGGCCGAGGTGTTCGGCCACCGCTACGGCACCGCGGCGCGGGAGGTGGCCGACAAGCGGGCGGGCGGGCGTGATGTCATTCTGGAGATCGACTGGCAGGGCGCCGCCCAGGTTCGCGGGCAGGTGCCCGACCTGATAGGCGTGTTCGTGTTGCCGCCGTCGCGGCACACGCTTAAGGAGCGGCTCGCGGCGCGGGGCGCGGACAGCCCGGAATCCATGGCCAAACGCTTGGTCGAAGCGCGTTCGGAAATGTCCCACGTCGCCGACTTCGACTATGTCGTGGTCAACGACGACTTCAACGCCGCACTGGACAATCTCAGGGCCATTGTTCAGGCGGAACGCCTCAAGACGCCCGTGCAGGCGCAGCGGCAGCGTTCACTTCTGGCGGGTCTCTTGTCTTGACAGGTTGTTGGGGGCTAAACTCAAGCGTTATTGCGACATTTGTGCATTATTTATGCATTTTATGGTACGCGGGAATGTCATCCCGCAGCTCAAGATAACTCTGGAGGCAGCTTGTGGCCCGGGGGACTGCGGCGGCGGTTGATCTTGAGCCCGGCCCCTCGGCGCAGCTGGCCGCTCGGGCCCGGCGCGACCAAGTGGCCGCGCCCTGCACGTTTGCGGGGCTGCGCGACACATTGGGCAACTATCTGCCCGCTGCGGAAATCGATGCCGTGGGCGCTGCCTATGCCTACGCCGATCAAGCCCATTCCGGCCAGTTGCGGCTGACGGGGCATCCCTACATTTCCCATCCACTGGCGGTGGCCGCCATCCTGGCGCAGATGCGCATGGACCACGAAACGCTGATGGCGGCGCTCCTGCACGACGTGATCGAAGACACGGCGGTGGCGAAGGCCACGTTGGGAAAGCACTTCGGCAAGCCGGTGGCGGAACTGGTGGACGGGGTCTCCAAGCTGTCTGCCATGTTCAGCAGCCATGCGGAGGCGCAGGCCTCGAACATGCAGAAGATGGTGCTGGCGATGGCCCGGGACGTCCGGGTGGTGCTGGTCAAGATCGCCGACCGCCTGCACAACATGCGCACCATTGGGGCATTGCCGGCGGATCGGCGGCGGCGCATCGCCCGGGAAACCCTCGACTACTACGCGCCAATCGCCTATCGGCTGGGCATGGCTCGCATCGGCACCGAGCTTGAGGATTTGAGCTTTGCGGCGCTGTATCCGCTGCGCGCGGACCGCATCGAACGAGCCGTGGCAAAGGCCCGAGGGCGGCGGCGGGCACTGGTCAAGGAAGCCCGCAAGGCGCTGCAGGCGGCCCTCGACGCCGAGGGCGTGGCGGCCGAGGTGAGCGGCCGCGAGAAGCATCTGTACTCGATCTACAACAAGATGAAGAGCCAGCGCAAGCCGTTCCGCGAGATCATGGACGTGTTCGGCCTGCGGGTCGTGGTGGAAGACGCAGATGCGTGCTACCGGGCGCTGGGCGTGGCGCACGGCCTCTACAAACCGGTTGCGGGCCGTTTCAAGGACTACATCGCCATCCCCAAGGCCAACGGCTACCAATCCCTGCACACCACCCTGTTCGGTGCCCACGGCGCACCCATCGAGGTGCAGATCCGCACCCAGCACATGGCCGAGGTGGCGGACCACGGCATCGCGGGTCATTGGCTGTACAAGGGGACCGAGGATGACGCGCCGGGCGGACAGCGCACCCACCGCTGGATGCGCGACCTCGTGGAAATGCAGCAGCGCTCCGGCAACCCGGAAGAGTTCATCGAGAGCTTTAAGAGCGACCTCTTCCCCGACAACGTTTACGTCTTCACGCCGCGTGGCGACATTCTTGAGCTGCCCAAGGGCGCAAGCCCCGTGGATTTCGCCTATGCCATCCACACCGACATCGGCAACCGCTGCGCGGCCTGCCGCATCGACCGGGTTCTGTCGCCCCTATCGCAGCAACTCGAAAGCGGCCAAAGCGTGGAGATCATTACCGCCAAAAGCGTCAGCCCAAGCCCCGATTGGCTCACCTTCGCCGTCTCCGGCAAGGCCCGGGCCGGCATCCGCCACGCCCTCAAGAACCGCCGCCGAACTGAAGCCATTGCCTTGGGGCGCAAACTCCTGAACCGCTCCTTGGCCAACGCCGGCTCGCGGATCAGCGATCTCGACTTCCGCCGCCTGCGGCGCGTGTTCAAGGAGTTCGGTGCCCGCCGCCTCGACGACGTGCTGAGCGCCATAGGTGTCGGCGACTTGATGGCTTACGCGGTTGCCCAACGGCTGCTGGCTGCCGACGACCCCGATTTCGAAGCGGTTCCGGTCGAGCACGGCGGACCGGTCACCATCAGCGGCGGCGAAGGGCTGGTGATCACTTGCAGCCGTTGCTGCGGCCCGGTGCCTGGAGACCCCATCGTCGGCCGCATGACGCCGGGCAAGGGCTTCGCTGTCCACGCGCAGTCCTGCCCGAACATCGCCAAGGCCAAGCAGGAACGCCCCGAACAAATCATCCCGGCCCGCTGGACCAAGACCGCGGACAGTGAGTTCGACACGCCCCTGCACCTGTCAGTCAATCGCTGCAAGGGCATCATCGCCGACCTCGCCACTGCCATCGCCGCCGCCAACGCGGGAGTCGAGCACATCAACGTCACCGAGCGCAACGCCGAAACCAGTGCCGTTTCGGTGACGGTCAGCGTCGCCAACCGAAACCATCTGGCGCAAGTCATCCGCCGCCTGCGCAACATTCCTGCCGTCATCAACATCGCCCGAGGCAGCGCCTGACTCCTGGCGATACCCCGGTCACGGCGCTGAAAGGCGTTGGGCCAGCCCTTGCCGCTGCCCTGGCGCGACTGAACGTGGCCACGGCAATGGATCTGCTGCTGCACCTGCCGCACCGCTACCAGGACCGCACCCGAATCGTTCCGCTCAGGGCCCTTCGCGTTGGTCAGGAGTGCCTAGTGCAAGGCCAGGTGACCGACAGCCGCATCATCCGCGGGCGGCGGCGCAACTGGTTGGTGGTGCTCAACGACGGCGAAGGTGCGCTGACGCTGCGCTTCTTCCACTTCAGCCAAAGGCAGGTGGAGAACTTGAAGATTGGCCGCACCGCCCGTTGCTTCGGCGAGGTTCGCGCCGGGCCGACGGGGATGGAAATGGCCCATCCGGAGTATCGCGACTACGCCGAACCGCCTACCGAGTTGGAAGCCCGCCTCACACCGGTCTATCCGACCACCAAGGGACTCGGACAGACGCGCCTGCGCGCCTTGGTCGCGCAGGTCCGGGCCTTGGACTGGCCGCAAGGCTCGGCCTTGCCGCTAGAATCCCTGTTCTTCCTCCACCTGCCGGCGGCGGGCGCGACGGACAATGACATCGCCCAGGCCCAGGAACGCATCGCCCGCGACGAGTTGACTGCCTACTACTTGGTGATGCGCTTCCGCCAGAGCCAGCGTCAGAGCCAACAAGCGCCGCCGCTGCCGCAAGCGCAGCAGCTCGGTCGAACGCTGCTCGAGCACCTTGGCTTCCAGTTGACCCGCGCCCAACGGCGCGTCGTGCGCGAAGTGCTGCTCGACCTCGCCCAGTCCCGCCCCATGCTGCGGCTGCTGCAAGGCGATGTGGGTAGCGGCAAGACCGTGGTGGCCGCCTTCGCCGCCATTCGTGCCGCCGAGCACCAAGCGCAGACGGCGCTCATGGCCCCTACCGAAATTCTTGCCGAACAGCACTATTTGAGCTTCTCAAGCTGGCTCACGCCCTTGGGGATTCCGGTGGCCATGCTGACCGGCGGCCAAAGCAAGGCGACGCGGCAGCGGACTCTCGACGGTCTGGCCAGCGGCGAGATCTTGGTCGCGGTCGGCACCCACGCGCTGTTCCAGCAAGCCACCGCATTCGACAATCTGGCCGTCACCATCGTCGATGAGCAGCATCGTTTCGGCGTCCACCAGCGCATGGCCCTACGGGCCAAGGGGCGCACGCCGCATCAACTCATCATGACGGCAACGCCGATACCGCGCACCCTCACGATGGCCCTGTATGCGGACATGGACGTCTCCCTGCTCGACGAGCTGCCGCCAGGACGCCAGCCCATCGACACCCGCTTGGTTGCTGCCAGCCGCCGGGACGAGGTGTTGGCGCGCATCGCCAAGGTGCTTGATGCCGGCCAGCAGGCCTATTGGGTCTGCACCCTGATCGAGGACTCCGATCAACTTTACGCGGAGTCCGCCGAAACCACTTGGCAAAGGCTTAGGGCGCAACTGCCGGGCCGCCGCATCGGCCTTATCCACGGGCGTATGAAGAGCGAGGAGAAAGCCGCCGTCATGGCTGCATTCAAGGCTGGGGACCATCAGTTGCTGGTGGCTACAACGGTGATTGAAGTCGGCGTGGATGTGCCCAACGCCAGCCTGATGGTGATCGAAAACCCGGAACGCTTGGGGCTCGCCCAACTCCATCAACTTCGGGGCCGAATCGGTCGCGGCACCCGCAAGAGCTATTGCATCCTGCTCTACGGTACGCCACTTGGCGAGGTGAGCCGGGCCCGGCTCAAGGTCATTCGCGAAAGCCAGGACGGCTTCCACATCGCCGAACAGGACTTGGCCCTGCGCGGCCCCGGCGAGATTCTCGGCACCCGGCAAACCGGCGAGACGCGCTTCCGGGTGGCGGACCTAGCGCGTCACGCTCACCTGATTCCGGAGATCATCCAGGAAGGCCAACGGCTGCTCACCGAGGCGCCGGAAGAGGCCGAAGCCTTGCGGTTGGCTTGGGCAGGCGGTGATGTTGGGCCAGTATCGGTCTGATTGTTTGCAATCAGGGGCTTTCGGAGTCAAGGCGGCGAATGGCCTTGGTCGTCCGTCGCGGCGCCCATCGAGGCTTTCGCTTCTCGCGAAACGCCGCCACCCCCTCGGCGTAGTCCGGTTCGGCCATCATGTCGTTGGCTAGGGCTTCGGAACGGAGCACGGAATCGGCGGGGCTGGCGGTGAGGTCGCGGTAGATTTGCCAGCGGGTTTGGCGCAAGGCGTTTGGAGAGACGGTTTCGATTAGGTTTCGGGCGTATTCATGCGTTCGGGTGATCAGGCCGTCCGCTGCCACCAGTTCATTGATGATGCCCAGTTCGGCGGCTTCATCGGTGGTGAAGACGCGGCTGGTCAACAGCAGGTCGTTGGCTCGGGCCAAGCCGGCCAGGCGGGGCAAAATCCAGGAAAGGCCGTATTCGGCAGGCAGGTTGAGCTTGCCGTGGGCGGTGGTGAGCTTGGCGCCGGGCACCGCAAAGCGCAGGTCGGTGAAGCAGGCGAGGGCGAGGCCGACGCCGGCTGCAGGGCCATTGATGGCGGCGATGATCGGTTTGGCGAGACCGAAGTGGCAGGCGAAGGGGGCGTCAAATTCCTCGGCTACGCCGTAGCCCGGGGTCGCCAAGTCCGGGGCGGTGCCAGGGTCGTAGGCGCCCCGCTCGGCGTGTTGGGACAGCGCCTCGGCGTCGCCGCCCACGCAGAAGCCCCTTCCGGTGCCGGTGATGACAATGACGCCAACGTCGGCATCCCCGTCGAGCTGATTCAGGCACCAGCGGTACTCGGTGTGCATGCGCCCGGTCCAAGCATTTTGCCGGTGCGGGCGGTTCAGCCAGATGGTCCCGACGCCATCGGCCTTTTCCATTCGCGTGGCCTTCAACTCCATCAGCGGGTCTCCAAGTACGCCTTTTCGGTCAGTTCGGTGTAGCGGCGAACGCCATTCATGAAACCGGTGTAGGAGGCGTAGATGCGCTGTGACAATTCATCCTCTCCCGCCGCTTCGGCCACCACTTGGAGGGACGCCTCGCGCAGTTTCCCAATCACCTCGTCGGGCAGGGGGCGCACCAGCACGTCGTGTTCGCGCTCCAGCGTCTCCAGTGCGGCCACGCTGCGGGCCGTGTAGTCCGACAGGGTGTCGTCGTTGATGGCTTGGGCGGTGGTGGCGACCATCGCCTGCAGGTCGGCGGGCAGGGCCTCAAAGGCCTGCCGGTTCACGATCAGCTCCAGCACGGCGCCCGGTTCGTGCCAGCCAGGGTAGTAGTAATAGCGGCCAGCGCTGTAGAGGCCCAAGGCCAAGTCGTTGTATGGCCCGACCCACTCGGTGGCATCGATGACGCCGGTCTGCAGCGCGGTGAAGACCTCGCCGCCGGGGATGGTCACCGGCACGCCCCCGGAGCGTTCCAGCACCTCGCCGCCGAGGCCGGGGATGCGCATCTTCAGTCCTGCCAGATCCTCAAGCGCGTTGATCTCCTCGTTGAACCAGCCCGCCATCTGCACGCCCGTGTTGCCCGCCGCGAAAGGCACCACGTTGAAAGGCGCGTAGAGTTCGCGCCAGAGCTCGAGGCCGCCACCGTAGCGCAGCCAAGCGTTCACTTCCTGGGCCGTCATGCCGAAGGGAATGGCCGTGAACAGGGGCGCTATGGGCATCTTGCCGCGCCAATAGTAGGCCGCGCCGTGGCCCATCTCGGCGGTGCCCGCGGACACCGCATCAAACACCTCGAAGGCCCCCACAAGCTCGCCAGCGCCGTACACTCGAATGTCCAGCCGGCCATCGCTCATCACGCGCAGCCGCTCGGCGAGGTTTTCCGCCGACATGCCGGCACCAGGCAGGAATTTGGGCCAGGTGGTGATGATCTTCCACTGGTAAACCTTGGCGGGGGTGGCGTGCGGCGCAGCGACCGCGTCTGACTCCGCCGCCTTGTCGGCGCAACCGAGCAGGGCGATTGTCAGGGCGGCTAGCCAGCCTGCGCGGCGGCTCACCCACTCGGCGTTATTTTTATTGATCGCGGGGCAAGGCTCTAACATAAGCCAACTTTTGCGCCCGACGACCGCTGTCTCGTCGGTCTGAGGCGTAGCCTCGTTAGCTTTCATCGCTTGTCTCCCATGCCAACGGCGGTTCAGTCCAAGGTCTGCAGGTTCGCCGCGCTGAGCATCAGCCACTTTTCCCCGGCGACGGCGAAGTGGACCTGCACGCGGGTGCGTTCGCCGTGGCCGTCGCACTGCAGCACCACGCCCTCGCCAAACTTCTGGTGCGCCACCCGTTGGCCGATGTTGACGGCGCTCGGCTCGGGCGCAAACAGGCCGCGGACCGGATTGAGCAGGCTTGATGAGCGCTCCACCATGCGTCTCACGCGGATTTCGGAGACCAGGTTGGGCGGTAGTTCGCGGATGAAGCGGGACGGGCGGTTGTGATTTTCGACGCCGTGCAGGCGGCGCACCTCGGCGTGGGTGAGGTAGAGCGTGCGCATGGCGCGGGTGATGCCCACGTAGCAGAGCCTGCGCTCCTCCTCCAAGCCGTTCTCGGTTTCCCGGGATTGGCGGTGCGGAAACAGGCCCTCCTCCAAGCCCGTGATGAACACGGTGGGAAACTCCAGCCCCTTGGCCGAATGCAGCGTCATCATCTGCACTGCGGGGCCGGTGCTCGACTCCCGGTCTCCCGCGTCCAGCGCCGCTTGGTCGAGAAACTCCTCCAGCTCCGACAACGCAGGCGCCTCCGCGTCCTGCAGCGGGAAGACCAGTTCGCCGCTGAATTGCCGGGCGGCGCTGACCAGCTCCTCGAGGTTCTCCTTGCGGGCAAGGCCCCGTTCGCCGGGCTCGCGGCCGTGATAGTCCATCAGGCCGCTGGCTTCGATTACCCATTCGGTGAGTTCATGCAGGCTCAAGTCCTCCCCGCCTTCCGCCATGCCGTCGATCAGCTTGATGAATTCCGCGATCACGTTAGCCGCCCGCCCGCGCAACTGCCCCTCGTGGATGGCCTCCTTGCTGGCCTGCCAAAGCGAGACGGCACGGGCACGGGACAGTTCGCGAACCGCTTCCAAGGTCTTTTCGCCGATGCCCCGGGGCGGGGTGTTCACCACCCGCTCGAAGGCCACGTCGGCGTGGCGGTCATGCACCAAGCGCAGGTAGCTGAGCGCGTTCTTGATCTCGGCCCGCTCGAAGAAGCGGAAGCCGCCGTAGATGCGATAGGGAATGCCGGCCCGCATCAAGGCCTCCTCCAGCACCCGCGATTGGGCGTTGGAGCGGTACAGAACCGCCATCTCGTCGGCGCTGCCGCCGTCCTCAATGGCGCCCGCGATGCGTTCAGCGACGAAGCGGGCTTCATCGAGATCGTTGTCGGCGGAATAAAGCTGGATGGGATCGCCGACCGCCCCTTCGGTCCACAGGGACTTGGGCAGGCGCCCGGCATTATGCCCGATCAAGGCGTTGGCGGCGTCGAGGATGGTGCCGGTGGAGCGGTAGTTCTGCTCCAGGCGAATGGTGGCAACGTCCTCGAACTCGTTGATGAAGGCGTGCACGTTTTCGATGCGGGCGCCGCGCCAGCCGTAGATGGATTGATCGTCGTCGCCCACCGCCATGACATGGCTGGTATCGCCTGCCAGCAGCTTGAGCCAGTCGTATTGGATGCCGTTGGTGTCTTGGAATTCATCGACCAAGATGTGCCCGAACCGGTGCCGGTAGTGGGCGAGCAGCGCCTCGTCGCCGCGCAGGCACTCCAGGCAGCGCAGCAGCAGTTCGGCGAAATCGACCAGGCCCCCTTCATTGCACAGCGCCTCGTAGCTCTCGTAGATGCGCTTGTGGGTGACTTGAAAGAGGTCTTCGCTGTCCGGCAGCGCAGCGGCGCGGCGTCCTTCATCCTTGTGCTTGTTGATGGCCCAAACCGCTTGGCGCACCGGCCAGCGGTGCTCATCGATGTCCAGCGCCCGCATCACCCGCTTGACCAGCCGCTGCTGGTCGTCGGCATCGAGGATCTGGAAGTTCTGCGGCAGCCCCGCCTCCTGCCAGTGCATGCGCAGCAGGCGGTGGGCGATGCCATGGAAGGTGCCCACCCAAAGGGCGCCGACCGAGACGCTCAGCAGGGCATCGATCCGTTGGCGCATCTCCGCCGCCGCCTTGTTGGTGAAGGTCACCGCCAGCAGGCCATAGGGCGAGACGCCTTCGGCCTCGATCAGCCAGGCGATGCGATGCACCAGCACCCGAGTCTTGCCGCTGCCGGCGCCGGCCACCACCAAGGCGTTGCCGGGCGGCGCAGCCACCGCCTGGCGCTGCGCCTCGTTCAAGCCAGCGAGAATGTGGGTGACGTCCAAGTTGAGGCTGTCCGGTGGGTTTTTCGCCGCGACCGTCAGGTCGCGCCGTCCCGGACCTCGTAGGCGTCGATCACGCCGGCGCCGATGCTGTCGCCCCAGACGTTGACCGTGGTGCGGAAGCGGTCGAGCAGCCAGTCCACGGCCAGGATCAAGGAGATGCCCTCGATGGGCAGGCCGACGGCGTTGAGGACGATGACCATCGTGACCAGCCCGGCTTCCGGGATGCCAGCCGCGCCGATGGCGGCCAACGTGGCCGTGAGCACGATCACCACCTGCTCGCCGAGGCCTAAGGAAATGGCGTAAACCTGGGCGATGAACATGGCGGCGATGGCTTCGTAGAGGGCGGTGCCGTCCATGTTGATGGTGGCGCCCAACGGCAGCACGAAACTCGAGGACCGTTCGGAAACCCCGTTTTCCTCGGTTACCCCCTTCATGGAGATGGGCAGCGTGGCGCTCGACGAGGCGGTGGAAAAGGCGTTGAGCAGCGCCGTGCTCATGCCGCCGGCGTAGGGCACCGGATTGCGCCGGGCAAACAGCATCAACAGCAGCGGCAGCACCACCACGCCATGCAGCGTCAGGCCGAGCAGGACGGTGAAGAAATACTTGCCCACCGCCATCAGTTCCGGGAGGAAGCCGCTGAAGCCGCCCGCCTCGCCGATGCGCGCCGCCACCAGGCCGAAGATGCCGATCGGCGCGGTGTACATGATCCAGTTCACCAGTTGCATCACCGCGTCGTTCAGCGCCGTAATCACGGCGATGGCGGGACGGCCCTTCTCGCCGAGCACGGACAGGGCCGCGCCAATCAGCAGGGCGAAGAAGATGAGCGGCAGGATGTCGGTTTCCGCCATCGCCTTGAAAACGTTTTCCGGGATCATCCCTTCCTTGCCGGTGCGCGGGTTGCCGAGGAACACTTCACGGATGGCGCTGCCGATGCCGCGCCCCTCCTTGTCCTTCACCGACGCCGCCATCGGCAGATCGACGGCGATGCCTCGGCCCGCCGGGTTCAAGTTGAGTTGCGCGCGCATCCCGTCGATCAGCAGCAGCCGTTCACCCCCTTCGGTGGTGAGGTAGTCCGCGTTGGGGGTGGTGAGCCGCCAATCGGTCACCGTGACGACGCCACCCTCAACGGCGTGCAGCTGGCCGGTAACGTTCTGGTCGGTCAGCGTGATGGCGTAGGTGTCGTCGTAGCGCTTGCTTAACTCGCCTTCCAGTTCGACGGTGCGCAGCCCCTCGCCGCCCAGCCGATAGCTCATGGAAGGATGTCGCTCGCCTTGGGAAAGGCCCTCGCCCGGCGCAATGATGTTCACCAGCACCATGCCGACGATGACCGCCAGGCTGGTCGTGGCGATGTAGTAGAGCACCGTGCGCCCGCCGATGGGGCCGAGGCTGCGGATGTCGCCCAAGTTGGTGATGCCGACCATGATCGACAGCATCACCAGCGGCACCACGATCATCTTCAGGGCGTTGAGGAACATCTCGCCGAGAATTTCCGTTTCCGCGGCCAACTCCGGCAGGAACCCGCCGGTCAGCGTGGCCAAGACAATGGCGGCCAGAATGGCGTACAGCAGCCAGTGCTTGCTCTGGCCGCTCTCTTCGGTTGCCTCGCTCATGGCGGCTGTCTCCTTCCTGCTCTTGCTTGCTGTTGAGTTGGGGGGATTGGAATCACTCCACTGTAACGGACTTCGCCAGGTTTCTCGGCTGGTCCACGTCGGTGCCCTTCAGGACGGCCACATGATAGGCGAGCAATTGCAATGGCGCCGTATAGACTATGGGCGCCAGCATGGGATCGACGTCCGGCAGCCGGATCACGGTCATGCCTGAGCCATCCTTGAAGGGCGTGGCGGCGTCCGCAAACACGTAGAGTTCGCCGCCCCGGGCACGCACTTCCTGCAGGTTGGAGCGCAGCTTCTGCAGCAGCTCGTTGTTCGGCGCAACCGCTACCACCGGCATGTCCTCATCGACCAAGGCCAAGGGGCCATGCTTCAACTCCCCAGCCGGATAGCCCTCCGCGTGGATGTAGGACAGCTCCTTGAGCTTCAAGGCGCCTTCCAACGCCACCGGATACATCGAGCCTCGGCCGAGGAAGAGGGCGTGATGGCGGTCGGCGAACTTCTCGGCCAGAGCCGTGATGCGCTCGTCCAGCGCCAAGGCCTGCTCGATCTTGTCCGGCAGTCCGCGCAGGTTGGCGATCAACTGCGATTCGAACGCGGCCTCCATGCCGTGGCGGCGCCCAAGCACGGCCGTGAGCAAGGCGAGGTTGGCCAACTGGGCGGTGAAGGCCTTGGTGGAGGCCACCCCGACCTCGGTGCCCGCTTGGGTCATCAAGGCTAGGTCGGACTCCCGAACGCAGGAACTGGTGGGCACGTTGCACAGGGTCAGGGTGGCGAAATAGCCGATGCGCCGGGCGATGCGCAGCGCCGCCAAGGTATCCGCGGTCTCGCCGGATTGGGAGATGGTGACGAACAGGCTGCCCGGTGCGACCACCACGCTGCGGTAGCGGAATTCGCTGGCGATATCGACTTGGCAGGGGATGCCGACGTGCTCCTCGATCCAGTAGCGGGCGATGCTGGCTGCGTAGAAGCTGGTGCCGCAGGCCACGATGGTGACGCTTTGCGCTTGATCGAACACCTCGGCGGCGCGAACGCCGAAGGCATGTTCCAGCGCCCGTTCCCGGCCGATGCGCCCTTCCAAGGTGCTGCGCAGCACCTGGGGCTGTTCGAAGATCTCCTTTTGCATGTGGTGGCGGTAGTTGCCCTTGCTGGTGTCGTCAACGGCGACCTCCACCTTGATGGTCGAGCGGATCACGGACTCGTCCTCAAGATTCCACACGGAGATTTCAGCGGCGGTGATTTCGACGAGGTCGCCCTCCTCCAGGATGATGAAGCGGTCGGTGACCGCCCGCAGCGCCAGCACATCGGAGGCGACGTAGTTCTCGCCGATGCCCTTGCCCACCACCAAGGGGCTGCCCACCCGGGTGGCCACGATGCGGCCGGGATCGTCGCGCGCCATGATGGCGAGCGCATAGGAGCCTTCCAGCCGCTCCACCGCCGAGCGCACCGCGTCAACCAGGGAGCGCCCGCGGGCGCAGTGGAAGTCGATGAGATGGGCGATGGCCTCGGAGTCCGTCTGTGAGGCGAAGGTGTAGCCCGCCGCCACCAGTTCGGCTCGCAAGGCGTCGGCGTTTTCGATGATGCCGTTGTGGACGATGCAGATTCGCCCGTTCGATTGATGGGGGTGGGCGTTCACCTCATGGGGCCGCCCATGGGTGGCCCAACGGGTGTGGGCGATGCCGGTGCGTCCCGCCAACGGGTTGCCGCCCAAGTCATCGACCAGGTCCCGCACCTTGCCCACGCGACGGCGCACGTCGACCGTGCCGCTCGCCTCCGCCACGACGCCGACGCCCGCCGAGTCGTAGCCCCGGTACTCAAGCCGCTGCAAGCCCTCCAGCAGAATGGGAACGACGTTACGGTCAGCGACCGCGCCAATCAGGCCGCACATGGTTGAACGTCCCCCGGAACCTCATGTGCGCGGAAGCCGACGTGCAGCGCACTTTCGGCAATTTGGGGAGTTTCGGCCATCGGAATTCGGGACAGCAGGCATTCAGTCGCCGTTAAGCGAGGCATTATAGGGAGGAATCAAGGGCTGTGCGGGCCGAATCGACGACGGATTGGATTGGTCCTTAGGAGCCCAGCTCTGGTGCCTTAGCCCCGAACTCGCATGGAACAAATTCCCGAATGACTGATTTGAGGGCACATTCACGTGGCGGG
>VYDB01000122.1:6169-54887 GCA_009843635.1 Gammaproteobacteria bacterium | reverse complement strand
CCGGAAACCTCAGCCAACCGCCGTCAGGACTTTTGAATAGCCCTGATCAACTTTGTTAGAGCCTTGACATGCTGCTTCAGATGCGTTCGGCCAGCATCGGTTAGTTGATACCAGGTTACGGGCCGTCGGTCGCGAAAGGTCTTCTCAATCGTGAGGTAGCCTTCATCTTCGAGCTTGCGCAGGTGGGTGCCCAGGCTGCCGTCGGTCTCCTCCAGCACCTGCTTGAGGCGGCTGAACGACATGGCGTCGTGTTCGGCGAGCAGAACGCAGATGGCCAGCCGAACGCGGTGTTCGAGCAGCCGCCTGAGCGAGCCCAGCACTGCCAGACCTTCGACGTCCGGTTCAGCTCGCTGCATTTTGCGCCCGCCCGCCGATTTTCGCCTGCGTCACGAGGGCTGCGGCGACTAGCACGCCTGCAGTCGTGAAGCCGTACTCCGGGAGGTACAGCGTGAACAAGTAGCCAGCGGCCAGCACTAGGCTGACTGGCATCAGTTGGCGCTCCAAGTGCAATCCCGCGAGGAAGTACGTCAACGCCAGAATCAGAATCCACAGCGAACTCAGGCCGAGCCACGTCATCTGGCCGGAAAGGACCAAGCCAAGTCCGAGCAATCCCACTGCGAAGAACCCTGCGAAGTGACCGACCCAGCGCAAGCCCTTGCGGCGGTCAACTTGGCCGGCGCGTTGGCCTGCCCGTGCGCTAAGCCACCAAGTCAGTGCGGTGCCAATGGGGCCTAGGATTGACCAGTAAACGCCAACCCAGCCGGACTCCGGTCCGACTAGGTCCACGAGGGTGAATCCGCACAGGCAAATCACCGCCCAGATCAAATAGATGGCTGGCATACGCGGTTGGTTTGAACGCTCGGCAACCGCCCGAACGAAGGCGATGTCGTCTTGCAATGGCTTGGAATCGGTCATTTGCTTCTCCACTGTGGCATCGATCATTCACTTCTTTTTAAAGTGTACTCTGAAGATTAGAGTTACAATTGGTTGAAGTCAAAACCGGGACGTGTTCCAGTGGCTGCGGTGAGAGTCCGCCCTGTTTTGCTATGCTGTGCCCATGATTCAATCTTGGGATGTCGCCGACTTTCCCTTCGGCATCGACGCCGTCGAGTTGCCTGTGCAAGATCAAGTCAGCGTTGTTGAACCCGCGGTCGGTGGCGATTAGGTGCCCATGCCGCACTTGAGCCCGAGCGGTTAGCCTCGAAGTGACCAAGGCGCCCAATCCAAGCGGCGAGTCCGCATTCAACCGCTCCGCCGCCCGGCAGTTGGCGCTTTTTGGCGTGGCCATCGTGGTTGGCTTGGTTGGCCTGATGTGGGGGCTCAACCTGCTGGCGAGCCTTACCGCCACCGCCGGCGGGGTGCCTCCGGCGGTGGATGTGGCCAACAACGCCATCACCGTGATGCTGACCGAGGAGCCGCCGCAGCTCGACAGCACCCGGTCCACCGACCAGGTCAGCGGCATCGTGCTCGGCCACGTCATGGAGGGGCTGCTGCGCTACGACGACCGAGGCGAACTGGCGCCGGGGATGGCCGAGGCATGGCGCATCGACGAAGGCGGCGCCACCTTCCATCTGCGTGCCGATGCGCGCTGGAGCGACGGGCAGCCGGTCACGGCCCACGACTTCGTCTTCGCTTGGCGGCTGGGCCTCGATCCGGAGAACGCTTCCGAGTACGCCTTCATCCTCTATCCCATCAAGAACGCCGAAGCGATCAACCAAGGGGAGCTTCCGGTCACCGAACTCGGTGCGCGGGCGCTCGATGCGCGTACCCTTGAGGTGGAATTCGAGCGGCCCATCGCCTTCTTCGACAAGCTCACCGCGTTCTCCACCTACTTCCCGGTGCGCGAGGACTTCTACCGGGCCACCGAAGGCCGCTTCGGGGCGGATGCCGACCAACTGCTCTACAACGGCCCCTTCGCGCTGTCGAACTGGGTGCATGGGCAATCGCTGCGACTGGACAGGAACCCCCACTACTGGGATCAGGCGCGGATTCGCTTGGACCGCATCAATGTCGGCTACATCACCTCCGACCCCAACACCCGCCTGAACCTGTTCAAGGACGAGAAGATCGTGATGACGGGGCTGACTGCGGAGAACCTCACCAACGCCCTGGAGCAGCGTTGGCACATCCACCGGCACATGGACGGCTCGGTGTTCTACCTCGATTTCAATCACCGGGAGGGACGGCTGACGCGCAATCTCAATCTGCGCAAGGCGATGATCCTGGCCCAAGATCCCGGCGAACTGGTGTACAAGGTGACCAAGACGCCGGGCTACCTGCCGGGCGAATCGCTGTTTCCGCGGTTTCTGGAAGGCGTTCAGGGCAAGTTTCGCGACGAGCATCCCGCGCCCACCTACCCGATGGACCTGCAGGCGGCCCGCGCCCACTTGGAGGCGGCCCGCCGCGAACTCGGCTTGGAGGCGTTCCCGCCGCTGGTGCTGCTGGCCGGCGACAACCCGGTCTCCAACATCCAGACCGAGTACTTCCAAGCCGTGTTCAAGAAGAACCTGGGGCTGGACATCAAGATCGACCGGCAGATCTTCAAGCAGCGGCTGGCCAAGATGACGTCGGGGGACTTCGACTTGGTGCTGGCTGGCTGGGGGCCGGACTACAACGACCCGCTGACCTATGGCGACCTGTACGCCTCCTGGAACCTGAACAACCGGGGCCGCTACAGCAACCCGGAATACGACCGCCAAGTGCGCATCGCCCAGGGCGCGATGGATGCCCAGACGCGGGTGGCGGCCTTCGCCGAAATGCAGCGCATCATTCACGAGGACGTGGTGATCATCCCCAACTATGAGCGCGGCGTCGCCTACGTCACCCATCCCCGGGTCAAGGGCATCCTGCGCCGCGTGGTCGGCGCCGACACCGACTACACCTACGCTTGGATCGAGCCTTAGATGCTGCGCTATAGCTTGAAGCGGCTGCTGCAGGGGCTGGTCACGGTCTTCTTCATCGCCACGGCGACTTTCTTTGCCATGCACAGCGTGCCCGGTGACCCGCTGGCCAGCGACAAGGCGCTGACCGAGCGGATTCGGGCCAACTTGGAGGCCAAGTACGGCCTCGACCAGCCCTTGATGACCCAATACGGCATCTTCCTGGGCAACCTGCTCCAAGGCGACTTCGGCATCTCCTACACCCAGGAGAACCGCCGGGTGAACGACATCATCCGCGAACACTTCCCGGTCTCCGCCACCCTCGGCATCCTAGCCATCGCCTTCGCCGGCCTTGGCGGGGTGCTTTGGGGCGCGCTGACGGCGCTGTACCGCAACCGGCTGCCCGACGTGCTCATCATGCTGGCGGTGATACTCGGCATCTCGGTGCCGAGCTTCGTGTTCGCCGCCTTGGGCCAGTTGCTGCTGGTGCAGCTCAACGGGGTGCTCGGCTTTTCCGTGCTGCCGGTGGCGGGTTGGGGCACGGTGGCGCACATGCTGGTGCCGTCGCTGGTCTTGGGGCTGGGCACCATGGCTTACCTGACCCGCCTGATGCGCTCCTCCATGCTCGAAATCGTCGGCTCGGACTTCGTGCGCACCGCCAAGTCCAAGGGGTTGTCGGCGAGGCGCATATTCACCCATCATCAACTGCGCAACGCCATCCTGCCGGTCGTCACCGTCCTGGGGCCGGCCATCGCCGCCATCACCACCGGCGGCTTCGTGGTGGAAATGGTGTTCGCCATTCCCGGCCTCGGGCGCTACTTCGTGCAGGCGGTTCAGCAGCTCGACTACACGGTCATCATGGGCACCACCGTGTTCTACGGCGCCTTCCTGGTGTTCATGGTGATCGTGGTGGACCTGCTCTACGGCTGGATCGACCCCCGGGTGCGGTTGGAGTAGCCGTGGCCGAAACCGCCTTCACCGCCGACGACTTCCGGCCCGCCGCCGTAACGGAGTCCGCGCAGGCGGTTGCGCGCCCGTCGCTGTCCTATTGGCAGGACGCCTGGATTCGCCTGAAGGCCAATCGGCGGGCGCTGTTCTCCCTCTACTTGGTGATCGGCCTGTCGCTGTTCACCCTGGTTGGTCCCTTGATCTGGACCGTGGATCCGTCGCTTCAGGACTTGGAGCAGATCAGCCAACCGCCAGGCGCGGACCGCGATGCGACCGTGGTGGCCCCGCACCGCCCTTGGGATGGCGCCCCCGAGCTGCCGCTCCGCAGCGGCTTGAGCTTGGCCGCATCGCCCACCACCCAGTCAGTGCGTCTGGTTTGGGAGCCGCTGCCCGATGCGGCGGGCTACCGCCTGTACCGCAACCTGTTTCCAGCCGCCGGTGGCCAGGCGCTGGGCTTGCCGTTGTTTGAGACGTTCAATCTGAGAGAGCCCTCAGCCGGGGAGCGCGAGGGGGCCACCCCTCGCAAAAATCAGCGGCGATTCGAGGACCGTTTGGATCTCAAGCCCCGCTCCTACTACTACAGCGTGGCGGCGTTGGACGCCCAAGGGCAAATGACGGGCGACGTGCACCGCTTGGAGTTGACGGTGACGAGAGTCATCACCGCCCAGGAAGCCGAGGCCATGGGCTTGGTGGAGGATGCCAGCCTGCTCAACCCCGGCGACCGCATCAAGCTGCGGGCGCATCCGCTGGGCACGGACTACCTAGGGCGCGACCTGCTGGCCCGGTTGATGGCCGGTGCGCGAGTGTCGCTCTTCATCGGCATCGCCGCGCCCTTGCTGTTCATCGCCTTCGGGGTGATCTACGGCGCCGCGGCCGGTTTTCTGGGCGGTTGGCCGGACCAGGCGCTCATGCGCTTTTCGGATTTCGTGGTGGCACTGCCCTTCCTGCTGTTCATGATCCTGCTGCGGGTCGCTTCCGGGGTGCAGCCCGGCGAATCGGGCATCACGCCCATGGTGCTGGCCATGGTGCTGCTCAGTTGGCCGGCCGCGGCGCGCCTGGTGCGCGGGCAGATCCTGCAAATCCGCGAGGAGGGCTACATCAGCGCCTCGCGCCTGCTCGGCGGCGGCGCGCCCTACCTAGTGCTGCGTCACATGATTCCCAACACCTTGGGGGTCATCCTGGTCACCATGACCTTTGCGGTGCCCACTGCCATCTTCACCGAGGCCTTCCTGTCCTTCATCGGCATGGGGGTGGCGCCGCCGACGCCCTCCTGGGGCAGCATGTGCAACGAGGGCATCAAGACCATGCTCACCACGCCCCATGAGCTGATCTTCCCGGCGCTGTTCATCAGCGTCACCGTGCTGGCCTTCAACCTGCTCGGCGATGGGCTGCGCGACGCCTTGGACGCCCGCATGAGGAGCGCCGAGTGAGCGCCGTTCTGGAGGTTCGTGACTTGGCGGTGGAGTTCGACACCTACGGGGGCGTCGTTCAGGCCGTGCGCGGGGTGGAGTTCGCCGTGGAGGCGGGCCGCACCCTGGCCGTGGTGGGCGAGTCGGGCTGCGGAAAGTCGGTCATGGTGCAGAGCGTGATGGGGCTGATCCCCATGCCGCCGGGCCGCATCACCTCGGGCAGCGCCCGGCTGCGCGGCGCGGAGATCCTCGGTCGCCCCGAAGTCAATGGCCAGGACATCCGCGGCGATGCGGTGGGCATGATCTTCCAGGACCCGATGACTTCGCTCAATCCGACCATGACCATCGGCGACCAGATCGCCGAAACCCTGGTGGCCCATCGCGGGCAATCCCGCCCTCAGGCCTTGGTCCGGGCCATCGAACTGCTGGAAATGACGCGCATTCCCGAAGCGGCCGAGCGTGCCCGCCAGTATCCGTTCGAGTTTTCCGGGGGGATGCTGCAGCGGGCGATGATCGCCATGGCCATCGCCTGCGAACCGGCCCTGTTGATCGCCGATGAGCCGACCACCGCCTTGGACGTGACCATTCAGGCGCAGATCCTGGATCTGCTGGGCGACCTGCAGCGCCAGACCGGCATGGCCATCATCCTCATCACCCATGATCTTGGCGTGGTGGCGCGGTTGGCCGACGACGTGGCCGTAATGTATGCTGGACGGATCGTTGAGCGAGGGCCGAGCGACGCGGTCTTCTATCGATCCGGCCACCCCTACACCTTGGGCCTGAAGGCCGCCATGCCCACCCGGGACGCCACTCGCGACGAGCCCCTCAAGCCGATCGACGGCAGCCCGCCGGACCTGTTCAAGCCACCGCCGGGTTGCGCCTACGCACCGCGCTGCCCGCACGCCATGCGGCTTTGCCAACGCCGCGACCCGCCGCCGTTTGAGCTCGGCGAAGCGCACGACGCCAATTGCTGGCTGCAGCACGCCGAGGCGCCCGCATCGAGGCCCGCATGAAGAATCCCTTGGTTGAAGCGAAAAACCTGACCAAGCACTTTGACTTGGGCAAGGACCGGCGGGTGCATGCCGTGGACGATGTGAGCCTCACCATCAATGAACGGGAGATTGTCGGCTTGGTGGGGGAGTCCGGCTCCGGCAAATCGACCTTCGGCAAGGCCCTGGTGGGCCTGCATGAGAAGACCGGCGGCAGCGTCTCGTTCAAGGGGCAGGCACTGCCGCGCCGCTACCGCCAGCGGGACTTCGAGCGCTACGCGCCGCACATGCAGATGATCTTCCAAGATCCCTATTCCTCGCTGAACCCACGCATGACCGTGGGCGAGATCATCGGTGAGGGCTTAAGGCTGCACTCGTCGCTTTCCGGGGCCGAGGTCCGTGAACGGGTCGCTGCTTGGCTTACGCGGGTGGGGCTGAACGCCGACCACCGATCGCGCTATCCCCACGAGTTCTCCGGCGGCCAGCGGCAGCGCATCGGCGTCGCCCGGGCGCTGATCCTGGAGCCGGAATTCGTGGTCTGCGACGAGCCGATATCGGCGCTGGACGTCTCCGTCCAGGCCCAGGTGATCAACCTGCTCGACGACCTGAAGGCGTCGATGGGCCTGACGCTGCTGTTCATCGCCCACGACCTGTCCATGGTGCGCTACGTCAGCGACCGCATGGCGGTGATGTATCTCGGCTCCCTCGTGGAGGTGGGCAAGGCGGATGAGGTGTTCTTCGAACCGCGCCACCCCTACACCAAGGTGCTGGTCGGCTCCAACCCGGAGCCGGACCCCAAGTCCGAGCGAGTGCGCCCCTCAACCGCCATCCGGGGTGAAATCCCCTCGCCGGTCAACTTGCCTCCCGGCTGCCGATTCGCCGACCGCTGCCCCGATGCCATGGCGCAATGCCGGGCGCAAACGCCGAAGCTGAAACCCTTGGCGACGGAGAGCAAGCGCTTGGTGGCCTGCCACCTCTACGACTAAGGTCAGGCGGGACGGGCTTCCATGACGACGGCTTGGCTGACGGCGCGGTCCAGGTCGTGGTCGGACAGGTCGCCATTCTTCGACACCGCTACGTCGTGGTAGGCCGCGTCGCCCGGATGCTGGCGCAGGTAGTCGGTCAGCAGTTGGCGGACACGATCCGGCTCATCGACGATGATTGGGGAGAAGATGCGCCACCGCGTCGCGCTCCGCCGCCAGTTCGTTTTCCGTCGCCTGCATGCGCTCGCGGCTGAAGTCGTTGACCTCGATGCCATCGACGATGCGCCAGTCGCCGCCCTGGCAGCGCACCGGGTAGGAGTAGATCAAGCCTTCGGCGATGCCGTAGGCGCCATCCGAATGCACTCCCATGCTCAGCACGGCATCCGAGCCCAAGGCCCAGTCGCGCATGTGCTCGATGGCGGCGTTGGCGGCGGAGGCGGCGCTCGATGCGCCCCGGGCCTCGATGATGGCCGCGCCCCGCTGTTGGACCTTGGGGATGAACGTCTCGGTGTACCAAGCCATGTCGATCAGGCCCATGGCACCTTGGCCGGCGACCGTGGCTTGGTGCAGGTCCGGGTACTGGGTGGATGAGTGGTTGCCCCAGATGCACAAGCCCGCCACGTCGGTGGTGTGGGCGCCGGTCTTTTGCGCCAACTGGGCGACGGCCCGGTTGTGGTCCAGGCGGGTCATCGCGGTGAAATGGCGCGGATCCAGGTCTGGGGCGTTGCGCTGGGCAATCAAGCAGTTGGTGTTGGCCGGGTTGCCGACCACCAGCACCCGCACATCGCGGGAGGCGTTGTCGTTTAGGGCCTTCCCCTGCACCGAGAAGATGGCGGCGTTGGCCTCCAGCAGGTCCTTGCGCTCCATGCCCTTGGTGCGCGGGCGCGAACCCACCAGCAGGGCGTAGTCCGCATCGCCGAAAGCCTCCTCGGGATCGTCGGTCTCCACCAAGCCGCGCAGCAGCGGGAAGGCGCAGTCGTCGAGCTCCATGGCGACGCCGCGCAGGGCGCTGAGCGCCGGGGTGATTTCCAGGAGATTGAGAATGACGGGTTGGTCCTTGCCCAGCATCTCGCCGGCGGCGATGCGGAACAGCAGTGCGTAGCCGATCTGGCCGGCGGCGCCGGTGACGGTCACTCGAACGGGGTCTTTCATGGTGGCATCCGGGAAAAAGAGCGCATTTTAGCGGCTCCAATGGAACTCGTGGAACCACCGCCCTTTGGGCATCGCCAAGGCGTCGATGAGCCAGGGCGTGACCCGCTCCGGGAGGTCGTGGCAAGGCCTCCAGCAGCAGGCGTCGAAGAGGGCGGGCTCGGCAACGGCGGGCTCGCCGGCGAAGGCGTCCGCCTCGAAGACGAAGTTAAGTCCCTGATGAGCGCCCGACCGGTAGGGCAGCGCGAAGCGGGGCCTTAGCTCGCCCACCTCGACGCCCGCCTCCTCCAGGCACTCCCGCCGCGCCGCCTCGCTGACGCTCTCGCCGGCCTGTTGGTGCCCGCCCGGCAGGCAGAAATAGCCGTCCATGAAACCGGTCGCAGCGCGGCGCAGCAGGAAAACCTCCTCGCCGCGCAGCAGCATCACGTGCACCACCACCGGGAAGCCTTGTCTCTTGGGTCGCGTCCTCATATTGCAGCGAGCTGCCTGCTGAACAGACTGGCATTATTCTCATTCGACGGCATGAATCCAAATTGCGCAGCGTCCGCCCTGGGCCCGGTTCCCGCTTGGCTCGTGCAGGACGCGGGAAGTCATCTTGAAGGTCTTATGGAGCCTGCTAAGGTGAGTGGACGATGGATTCCGGGCAAGAGCAAGTGACGGGCAATGGTTGAGCGCACGGCGCCGAACCGGCGCATCGAGGAGGCGTCGCTGAACGCTTGGCCCGCGCTGCACCAGATGCTGCTCGATGGTTGGGTGCTGCGCTTCGCCCGCGGGTTCACCAAGCGGGCCAACTCGGTGACGCCGCTGTATGCCGGCAGCCAGCCTATCGATGAGAAGGTGCGCTTCTGCGAGAACCTCTATGCGCGGGAGCGGCTGCAAAGCGTCTTCCGCATCACGGCCGGCGCCGATGGCGCCGACCAAGCGGCGCTTGACAGCTACTTGGACGCCCGCGGCTACCGGCTTGCCGATCCATCCTTGGTTCTAGGCGCACCGATTGCGTCCGAAGCCGTCTCGCCCCGCTGGTCGATGCTCACGCTCAAGGAGTGGTTGAACGCCTACGCGGCGCTGACCGAAATGCCCGCCAAGTTCATGCGCCTGCACGGCGCCATCCTCAACACCATCCGCACCGAGTGCGCCCACGCGGTGCTGCGCGATGGCGAAGAAGTGCTCGCCTGCGGGCTGGGCGTCGTGGAGCGCGGCCTCGTCGGGCTGTTCGACATCGTGACCCATCCGGCGCATCGGCGCCAAGGCTGTGGCGAGGAATTGGTGCGCGGCCTGCTGGCCTGGGGGCGGGAGCGGGGAGCGGAGACCGCTTACCTGCAAGTCGCGCAGGCCAATGCGACGGCCCAGGCCCTGTACCTCAAGCTTGGCTTCGCGGAACGCTACCGCTACTGGTACCGGATTGCCAGTTAACCGGAAAAGCCCGTCCTTGATTCAAAGCGCTTTTTTTGCGAAGGTTCAGCGCTCGCCTTTGCGTGGGCCACTGATGCCCGCAGTGGCCCGATACAACATAAAAACCATAGGCTGCTTAGGCGTGAGTGAAGGCACTGACGAGTTGTCTTTTGGCAACGTCCCAATGATAGACGCGATGAACCAATGACCGCGATGCGCGACGGCCAACTAAAGGACGGTCACTTGGGCGGGCTGCCGCCCAAGCGGGGCTTGTACGATCCGGCGTTTGAGAAGGACAGTTGCGGCGTCGGGTTCATTTGCGACATCAAGGGTCGACCCAGCCGGGAGATCATCGAATCCGCGCTGTCGATGAATTGCTGCATGGAGCACCGGGGCGGGCTGGGCTATGAAAAGAACACCGGCGACGGGGCCGGCATTCTGCTGGGCATGCCGCACCGCTTCTTGGAATGGGCCGCGGGCCAGGATTTGGGCACCGAACTGCCGCCCTTGGGTGGCTATGGGGCGGGCATCGTCTTTTTGCCGACGGATGCCGCGGAGCGCGAACGCTGCAAGGCGCTGATGAGTTGGGTGATCGAGGACGCCGGCCAGACTTGCCTCGGCTGGCGGCCGCTGCCCGTGAGCCCGGATGATGCCGTGATCGGCAAGGCGGCGCGGGCGGCCATGCCGCACATGGAGCAGCTTTTCATTGCCGCCAACGGCGAGGCGGCGGAGGATCGCGAGGCCTTCGAGCGCAAGCTCTACCTGATCCGCAAGCACGCCACCCACCGGCTGCGCGGCGCCGCCAATCTGAGCCAGCGCCAGATGTTCTACATCTGCTCGCTGTCGTCGAAGGTGATCGTGTACAAGGGCATGCTGACCCCCAAGCAGCTTGGCCCCTTCTTCGACGATCTGGCCGACGAGGAGTTCGAATCCCACCTGGCCATGGTGCACTCGCGGTTCAGCACCAACACCTTCCCCTCCTGGGACCGGGCGCAGCCGAACCGCTTCATGAGCCACAACGGCGAGATCAACACCCTGCTCGGCAACACCAACGCCATGAACTCACGCGAAGGCGTGGTCCGTTCGGAGCGTTTCGGGGATGACCTGCCCAAGCTGTTTCCCATTGTCGAACCGGACTGCTCGGATTCCGGCACCTTCGACAACGTGCTGGAATTCCTGCTGATGAGCGGGCGCACGCTGCAGGAAGCGGTGCTGATGATGATTCCGGAAGCCTGGCAGCAGCACGGCAACATGGACCCCGCCCGACGCGACTTCTACGAATACCACTCCTGCCTGATGGAGCCTTGGGACGGCCCCGCCTCCATCGCCTTCACCGACGGCAACTACATCGGCGCGGTGCTCGACCGCAACGGCCTGCGGCCGAGCCGCTACCTCATCACCGACGACGGCAAGTGCATCATGGCTTCAGAGACCGGCGTGGTGCAGGTGGACCCCGCCAAGGTGGTGGAGAAGGGCCGCCTGCAGCCCGGCCGCATCTTCCTGATCGACTTCGAGCAGGGCCGCATGATCCCCGACGAGGAAATCAAGTCGGAATGGGCCAAGGCGCGGCCTTACGGCGAGTGGCTCAGGAACCAGCGCATCGACCTGAAGGAGCTGCCCCCCGCCCAAGCCGCTGCCGGGGACCAGGCCACCTTGACCGCGCGCATGAACGCCTTTGGCTACACCGTCGAGACCATGCAGATCATGCTGCTGCCGCTGGTCAAGGAACTGCGCGACCCGCTCGGCTCCATGGGCAACGACGCCGCCTTGGCGGTGATGTCCGACAAGCCGCGCATGCTCTACGATTACTTCAAGCAGCGTTTCGCCCAAGTGACCAATCCGGCCATCGACTCCATCCGCGAGGAAGTCATCATGGCCTTGGAATGCTACTGCGGGCCGGAGCGGAACCTTCTGGAGACCACGGAGGCCCATGCCCATCGCCTGCGCATTCCGCATCCCATCCTGTCCAATGACGAACTGGCCGCCATCAAGCACTTGAACCACCGGGGGTGGCGCAGCGCCACCATCGATATCAGCTTCCCAGCCGGCAGCGGCAAGGCGGGCCTCGAGGCGGCACTTGATCGAATCTGCGCCGAGGCGAGCCAAGCCATCGCCCGCGGCGACAGCCTCATCGTGCTGTCGGATCGCGCCATGGACGCGGAACGTGCGCCGATCAGCGCCCTGCTGGCGGTGGGCGCGGTGCATCACCACCTAGTGGCCGAGCACGAGCGCACCCGCATTGGCGTGGTCGTCGAGACCGGCGAGGCGCGGGAGGTTCACCACCATTGTCTGCTGATCGGCTACGGCGCTGACGCCATCAACCCCTATCTCGCCTTCGAGGCCCTTTGGGACGCCCGCGAGCAGGGCTACCTCGATGACGCCGCCCACATCAACAGCAACGAGGACGTAATTGCCGCCTATCGCAAGGGCGTCGGCAAGGGCATGCTGAAGGTGATGGCCAAGATGGGCATCTCCACGCTGCAGTCGTACAAGGGGGCGCAGATCTTCGAGGCCGTGGGGCTTGCCGAGGACGTGATCGAGCGCGGCTTCCGCGGCACCGCCAGCCGTGTGCAGGGGGTGGGGATGGACGTGCTGGCCGAGGAAATGGAGCGCCGCCACCGCCTAGGCTATCCGAGCCGCGGCGACAACGTCGCGGTGCTGCCCAATCCGGGGGACTTTCACTGGCGCCGCCACGGCGACACGCACATGTGGGACCCGGAAGCCATCGCCGACCTGCAGGTGGCGGCCCGGGCCAACGACGAGGCTGCCTATTGGCGCTTTGCGGAACACGTCAACACCCAGAGCACGGCACAGTCCAGCCTGCGCGGCCTGCTGCAGTTCAAGCCAATCGGCCCGGCCATCGACCAGGGCGAGGTGGAGCCGGAAAGCGAAATCGTCAAGCGCTTCGCCACCGGCGCCATGAGCTTCGGCTCCATCAGTGCCGAGTCCCACGAGGCGCTGGCCATCGCCATGAACCGAATTGGCGGCAAGTCCAACACCGGCGAAGGCGGCGAAGATCCGCGCCGCTTCGAGCCCATGCCCAATGGCGACTCCAAGCGCAGCGCCATCAAGCAGGTGGCCAGCGGGCGCTTCGGCGTCACCATCAACTACTTGGCCAACGCCGACGAGCTGCAGATCAAGATCGTGCAGGGGGCGAAGCCCGGCGAAGGCGGGGAGCTGCCTGGCCACAAGGTGGATGAGGTGATTGCCGGCATCCGCCACTCGACGCCAGGGGTTGGCCTGATCAGCCCGCCGCCGCACCACGACATCTATTCCATCGAGGACATCGCCCAACTCATCCATGACCTCAAGAACGGCAATCCGAACGCCCGCATCAGCGTCAAGCTCGGGGCCGAAATGGGCGTCGGCGCGGTGGCCGCCGGGGTCACCAAGGCGCGGGCGGACCACTTGGTCATCGCCGGCGATTCCGGAGGCACCGGCGCATCGCCCCTGACCTCGATCAAGCATGCCGGGCTGCCTTGGGAGCTGGGCATCGCGGAGACCCACCAGACCCTAGTGGTCAACAACCTGCGCTCCCGGGTGGTGCTGCAGACCGATGGCCAGCTCAAGACCGGGCGGGACGTCGCCATCGCCTGCCTGCTGGGGGCGGAGGAGTTCGGCTTCGCCACGGCGCCGTTGGTGACGCTGGGCTGCATCATGATGCGCAAATGCCATCTGAACACCTGCCCGGTGGGCATCGCCACCCAGGATCCGGCGCTGCGGCAAAAGTTCCTGGGCCAACCCGAACATGCCATCAACTACTTCTTCATGGTGGCCAAGGAGATGCGCCAGATCATGGCGAGCCTGGGTTTTCGCACCGTCAACGAGATGGTCGGCAGGGTGGATGCGCTCGATGCCGAGGCGGCGGTCAGCCATTGGAAGAGCAACGGCGTGAACCTGAGCGAAGTGCTCACGCCAGCCGAGGAGCCGGCGGAGTTTCTCGGCTCTTACGCCCGCCACAGCCAGGACCATGAGCTGGATCAGGCGCTGGACAATCGGCTGATCGAGCTGGCGGGCCCGGCCTTGGCCGATGGTGGCCGAAGCGGCAAGCGGGTGCATCGGAAGCTGCCCATCGTCAACACCAACCGGGTGGTGGGGGCGATGCTCTCCCACCACATCGTCGAGACCGTCGGCCCGGGGATGCTGGAGGACGGCGCCATCCACTTCAAGTTCAGGGGCAGTGCCGGCCAGAGCTTGGGCTGTTGGCTGGCCAAGGGCGTGACCTTGGAGGTGGAAGGGGACGCCAACGACTACGTGGGCAAGGGCCTGTCGGGAGGGCGGATCATCATCTACCCGCCTAAGGCCTCCAAGTTCGTCGCCGAGGACAACGTCCTGATTGGCAACGTGGCGCTGTACGGCGCCACCAGCGGCGAGTGCTATTTCCGCGGCGTGGCGGCGGAGCGGTTCTGCGTGCGCAACAGCGGCGCGACGGCAGTGGTGGAAGGGGTCGGCGACCATGGCTGCGAGTACATGACCGGCGGGCGGGTGGCCGTGCTTGGCCCCACCGGACGCAACTTTGCCGCTGGCATGAGCGGTGGCATCGCCTACGTTTGGAATCCCAAGGGCGCCTTCAGTGCGCTGTGCAACCCGGAAATGGTGGAGCTTGAGCCCCTCGCTGACCCGGAGGATATCCGTGAATTGCGGCAAATGGTCGAGGCGCACCGGCGCCATACCGACTCCGCGGTGGCCAAACGCCTGCTGGCCCGCTGGAAGCCAGCCCTAAGCGAGTTCGTGAAGGTGATGCCCGTGGACTACAAGCGGGTGCTCATGCAGCGCAAGTCAATGATCGCGGCGGGCTAAAGAGCTGGTGGGCAAGCCAACCGGATTCATGGAATTCGAGCGCCATGCCGCGCCCTATCGGGACGCCGCCGCACGGCTGCTCGACTTCGAGGAAATCTACACCGGCCACGATGTGGGCCACTTGGCGAAGCAGGGCGCCCGCTGCATGGACTGCGGCGTCCCCTTTTGCCAATCCAATGACGGCTGCCCGATCCACAACCTGATTCCCGAATGGAACGATCTCGTCTATCGGGGCCATTGGCGCGAGGCGTTGGATCGGCTGCACAAGACCAACAACTTCCCCGAGTTCACCGGCCGGGTCTGCCCGGCGCCCTGCGAGGGCGCCTGCGTGCTGGGCATCACCGATCCAGCGGTCACCATCAAGAACATCGAGATGGCGATCATCGACCGGGGCTTCGCGGAAGGCTGGGTGCAGCCCGAGCCGCCCGCCGCGCGCACCGGCAAGCGCATCGCCATTGTCGGTTCCGGTCCCGCTGGCTTGGCTGCCGCCCAGCAGTTGAATCGCGCCGGGCACCGGGTGACGGTCTATGAACGGGCCGACCGGATCGGGGGCTTGCTGATGTACGGCATTCCCAACATGAAGCTCGACAAGGCGCAAGTCGTCGAGCGGCGGCTGGCCTTAATGCGCGAGGAAGGGATCGAGTTCCGCGCCAATGCGACGGTCGCCGACGGCCAGGGCGGCAGCATCGACAGCCGCGCCTTGGCGGAGGAGAACGATGCGGTGCTGCTCGCCACCGGCGCCACCGTGCCGAGGGACCTGCCCATTCCCGGACGGGACTTGGACGGCATTCAGTTCGCCATGACCTTCCTCACCGACAACACCAAGAGCCTGCTCGACTCCGGCTTCGAGGACGGCGCCTTCACTTCGGCCAAGGACAAGCATGTGGTCGTCATCGGCGGCGGCGACACCGGGGCGGACTGCATCGGCACTTCCTTGCGCCACGGCTGCCGCAGCCTGGTCAACTTCGAGCTCTTTCCGCAACCGCCGGCGGAGCGCGCCACGCACAACCCTTGGCCCACTTGGCCAGTCATTTTCCGTACCGATTACGCCCACCAGGAGTCGGCGGCCCGCTTTGGTTCCGATCCACGGGTGTATCTCATTTCGTCGGTGGAGTTCCTCGATGACGGTGGCCGGGTCAAGGCCATTCGCACGGTGGACGTGTCCTTCGAGAACGGCCAGTTCAAGAACATCGAGGGCACGATGCGGGAATGGCCGGCCGACTTGGTGCTGTTGGCCATGGGGTTCTTGGGGCCTGAGCACGAGGCGTCCGACCCACTCGCCATCGACTACGACGAACGCAGCAACTACCGGGCCGAATACGGCGCCTACCAGACCAACGTGGCAAACGTGTTCGCCGCCGGCGACTGCCGCCGAGGCCAGTCCTTGGTGGTGTGGGCGATCAACGAGGGCCGGGAAGCCGCCCGGGAAATCGACCGCTACCTGATGGGCGCGACGGAACTGCCCTAAACGCGCGAACCTTCGGTTCGCGTTGGAGTTTGGCTAGCGCCAAACTCGGCGTATTGGAGGGTTGGAAACTATGGAAGTGAAGGCATGAGTAAAGACTTAGCAGAAGAGCAGCCGGATGCGGTGGCCGACCCGTTGGCCGCCAAGGCGGCGGCCGCCCTGCTCGGCGGCGGCGAGCGCCGCATCGAGCAGCAGCACGCCAAGGGCAAGCTGACCGCCCGGGAGCGCATCAGCCTGCTGCTTGACGAAGGCAGCTTCGAGGAGTGGGACAAGTTCGTCGAGCACCGCAACAGCGACTTCGGCATGGCCGATCAGAAAATCCCCGGCGATGGCGTCGTCACCGGCTACGGCAGCATCAACGGCCGCCTGGTGTTCGTGTTCAGCCAGGACTTCACGGTGTTCGGGGGCGCCCTGTCGGAGGCCCACGCGGAGAAGATTTGCAAGGTGATGGACCAGGCCATGAAGGTGGGCGCGCCGGTGATTGGCCTGAACGACTCCGGAGGCGCCCGCATCCAGGAGGGCGTCGCCTCCCTGGGCGGCTACGCCGAGATCTTTCAACGCAACGTGCTGGCCTCGGGGGTGGTGCCCCAGTTGTCGGTCATCATGGGGCCTTGCGCGGGCGGGGCGGTTTACTCGCCCGCCATCACCGATTTCATCTTCATGGTGGAGGACTCCTCCTACATGTTCGTCACCGGGCCGGACGTGGTGAGAACGGTCACCCACGAGGTGGTCACGCCGGAGGAGCTCGGCGGCGCCAGCGTCCACAGCCGCAAGTCCGGCGTGGCCGATCTCGCCATCGCCAATGACGTGGAGGCGCTGCTGCTGACCCGCCGCTTCTTCGACTACCTGCCGCCCAACAACCGCGAGCAGCCGCCCCGCTGGCCGACCAGCGACCCGGCCAGCCGCGCCGCGCCGTCGCTGGCGAGCTTGGTGCCGGCGGACCCCGCCAAGCCCTATGACATCAAGGAGGCCATCGTCAAGGTGGCCGACGAAGGGGAGTTCTTCGAGCTGCAGCCGGGCTACGCGCAGAACATCGTGATCGGCTTCATCCGCCTGCAGGGGACGACCATCGGCGTGGTCGCCAATCAGCCCATGGTGCTGGCCGGCTGCCTGGACATCGACTCATCGAAGAAGGGCGCCCGTTTCGTGCGCTTCTGCGACGCCTTCAACATCCCCATTTTCACGCTGGTGGACGTGCCCGGCTTCATGCCGGGCACCGCCCAGGAGTACGGCGGCATCATCAAGAACGGCGCCAAGCTGCTCTACGCCTATGCCGAATGCACCGTGCCCAAGGTGACCTTGATCACGCGCAAGGCGTACGGCGGCGCTTACGATGTGATGGCGTCCAAGCATCTGCGCGGCGACGTGAACTTCGCTTGGCCGAGCGCGGAGATTGCCGTGATGGGCGCAAAAGGGGCGGTTGAGATCATCTTCCGCAAGGACAAGGGCGATGAGGCCCTGATCCAGGCGCGCACCGACGAATACCAAGCCAAGTTCGCCAACCCCTTCATCGCCGCCAGCCGCGGCTACGTGGATGACATCATTCGTCCTCACGAGACCCGGGAACGGGTCTGCAAGTCGTTTGCCATGCTGCGCGACAAGCAGCTTGAGAACCCTTGGCGCAAGCACGGCAACATTCCCCTGTAGGCGTTCTCTCGTAGAACACCCTGCAGTTTCCCCCTTTTTTGGTGTTTTCCATGTCTGATTCGATGTTCAAGAAGATACTCATTGCCAACCGCGGGGAAATTGCCTGCCGGGTCATCAGGACGGCTCGCAAGATGGGCATCGCGACGGTCGCGGTTTATTCGGATGCGGATGCGGGCGCGCTCCATGCGCGCACGGCGGATGAATGCGTGCGGATCGGCGGGGCGGCTTCAACCGACAGCTACCTGCGCATCGATCGGTTGCTCGAAGCCTTGGCGGCGACCGGTGCCGAAGCGGTGCATCCGGGTTACGGCTTTCTTTCCGAGAACACGGAGTTCGCCGAAGCCCTGGCCGAGCGCGGCATCGTCTTCATCGGCCCCGGTGCCCACGCCATCACCAGCATGGGCGACAAGATCACCTCCAAGCGCATCGCGGCGGCGGCGGGCGTCAACACCATTCCGGGCTACGAAGACGTCATTGAGGGGCCGGACCACGCGGTGGCGATCGCTCGCAAGATCGGCTATCCGGTCATGCTCAAGGCCAGCGCCGGGGGCGGCGGCAAGGGCATGCGCATCGTGCAAGACGACGACGAGTGCCGTGCGGGCTTCGAACGGGCAGCCAACGAAGCCCAATCCAGTTTTGGCGACGACCGGGTGTTCGCCGAGAAGTTCATCGAGCAGCCGCGGCACATTGAATTTCAGATCATCGCCGACCGCCACGGCAACGTGGTCCATCTCGGTGAACGGGAATGCTCCATCCAGCGCCGCCACCAGAAGGTCATCGAGGAGTCGCCGTCGCCGTTCATGGACCCCGACACCCGCCAAGCCATGGGCGAACAGGCCATCGCCTTGGCCCGGGCGGTGGACTACGCGTCGGCGGGCACGGTTGAGTTCATCGTTGATGGCGACAAGAACTTCTACTTCCTGGAAATGAACACCCGTCTGCAGGTGGAGCATCCGATCACCGAGATGGTCACCGGCCAGGACTTGGTGGAGTTGATGATTCGAGTTGCTGCCGGCGAACCGTTGCCGTTGACCCAGGACGATGTTCAGCAGAACGGATGGGCGGTGGAGTCCCGGGTCTATGCCGAGGATCCATCGCGCAACTTCCTGCCTTCCATCGGGCGGCTGGTTCGCTATCAGCCGCCGGTGGAGAACACGCGTGTGAGGGTGGACACGGGCATCGAGGAGGGCAGCGAAGTTTCGATGTTCTACGATCCCATGATCGCCAAGCTGGCAACCTGGGGCGAGAGCCGGGAAGCGGCCATCGAGACGATGGGCGAGGCGCTGGATGCGTACTACATTCGCGGCGTCAATCACAACATCAGCTTTTTAGGCGCCGTCATCGCCCATGAACGATTCCGCGCCGGACGTTTGACCACCCATTTCATCGACGAGGAGTTCCCGGACGGATTCCAAGCGGATCGGCTGCCCGATGGATCCGCGAACGTTCCAGTGATTGCCGCGGCGGTGGTGCATCAGACGCGAACCGCCCGCGCTGCCGAAATCAGCGGTCAAACGCGGCGCTTCCCGCGCGCCGCCATCGAGGATTGGGTGGTGGTCATCAACCAGGCGCGGCACGCCGTTCGGGTGACTGCCATCGACAACGGCTTCACCGTTCGCGTTGGCGAGGCCGACCACCAAGTGATCACAGGATGGCAGCCCGGCGAGCTCCTGTTCAGGGCGCAGATCGACGGTGCGCCGGTGCTGGCGCAGGTGGATGTTGAAGGCGCCGGTTACAAGCTGTTTCACCGGGGGGCGGAGATCTCGGCCTTGGTCTTGACGGCGCGGGGTGCCGAACTCGCTGGGCACATGATCGAAAAGGCGCCGCCGGACCTGAGCCGCTTTCTGCTCTCGCCCATGCCAGGGCTGTTGGTGCGGCTGCGTGTGCAGGCCGGAGACAAAGCCGAGGCTGGCGAGGAGTTGGCCGTCGTGGAGGCCATGAAAATGGAGAACAGCCTACGCGCCGCCAACGATGTCGTTGTTAAGACGGTGCTCGCGCAGGAAGGCGACAGCTTGGAAGTGGATCAGCCGATCCTGGAGTTCGAATAGCTGCCGAATCTTAAGGTTCCAACCCGCCCGGCCAATTCTGGCGCGGGCGGGTTGGTGAGCTGAACTACTTGCTTTCGATCTCGTTCATTTTACCGAAGCTGCCGCGCAATGCGTCGGCGGTCAACTTCTTGTAGTTGGGAACATAGTCCCCACGCCCTTTCTTACGGATGGACTTGCTGGTCAGCAGCCAACCCAAGACAAGGTACACCTGATGGATGGGCACTTTCTTGCCGTCCGCGGTGTTCAGGCCGGTGAGAATGTCTTTGCGAAACATTGCGCCGCCGTCGCTGACGATGGTGGTGGCGATCTGCGCCACCGTCGCGTAGGGCACGGCGTGGGTCTGTTCGACTTTCTTGCTGTTCGACCAATCCGTTCTGACGAGGTTGTCGCCCCGTCTTGAATACTTTGGATAGCCTCGCTTGGGCGGCGACCGGCGGCGCTTCTTGGGCGCTTCGGGTTCGGCTTTCGCTTTCGGTGCGACTTTCGCTTTCGGTTCGGCCTTGCGCGCAGTGGCGCGCCTCGGCTTCGGTTTTGGCTTGGCAGGTGCGGGCGCCGACCCCGGTGGTTCGATGCGTTCGATTTCGGCGATTGCCGCTCGTATCTTTTCAGATACCGCTGCCAATTCTCCTAGATGCGAGAAGTCGCGCTTGGCCACCGCCTCGGTCATCTGCGTTGCCAAGCGCTCGTCCGCCTTGGCCAGTGACGGCAGAACCTTATTGAAAATGCCCATGTAAAAAGCTCCTGATCAAGTGTCTTGTTGGAAAAAGAAAACGTCGCGCTGGTTTTGCTAGCACGAGACAGCATCTTATCGCTTATTTAAGAAGTGTTAAACCATAATTTAATCAAATTGAATTAGGTCTTTTGCGAGACACGGTCGTCGCGCTGCACTTCCTCCAATTCAATCAAGGTGCCGCAGAAGTCCTTGGGATGCAGGAACACCACCGGCAGATTGTGCGCTCCAATCCTAGGTTTGCCGTCGCCGAGCACGCGTGCGCCCTCGTTGCTAAGATGTTCTATGGCAGCGTGGATGTCCTCCACTTCATAACAGATGTGGTGCATGCCGCCGGCCGGATTGTTGGATAGGAAATTCGCTACCGGAGAGCCCTCTCCCAACGGGTGCAGCAATTCTATTTTACTGTTGGGCAGTTCCACGAACACCGTGGTGACGCCGTGGTCGGGCAACGGCACCGGGTGGGAAACTTCCGCGCCCAGTTGACTCTTGTACAAAGCGGCGGCGGCCGCCAGGTCCGGCACCACGATGGCAACGTGATTCAATCGTCCAATCACAACAGGCTCCTTTTGATCGTTGCAGGTTAGCTATCGGTTTCGTCCGGGAATGAGCTTAAGAATGTCGCTGGCCGCCTTCGGAATGTTGGCTCCGGGACCAAAGATTGCGGCCACCCCGGCATCAAGCAGGAAGGCGTAGTCCTGTTGTGGAATGACGCCGCCGCAAACGACGATGACGTTCTCCTTGCCGAGCGCCTTAAGCGCTTCGATCAATTGCGGCGCCAGTGTCTTATGACCGCCGGCCAAGGTGGAGAAGCCGACCACGTGGACGCCTAGATTGCCGGCGTCAGCGGCGGCCTCATCGGGTGTTTGAAAGAGTTCGCCGGCATGGACCTCAAAGCCTAAGTCGCTGAACGCGTTGCAAATGACCTTGGCGCCCCGGTCGTGGCCGTCCTGGCCGAGCTTGACCACGAGAATGCTCGGCGCGCGGCCTTCAAACTCCGTGAACACCTTGATTTCCTCCACCACCCGCTGGTAGTCCCCGCCGTCGGCATGCACGCTGCCGTAAACGCCCTTGGTGATCCGGGCCACGGCGCGGTGGCGGCCCCAGCTCTTTTCCAAGGCGCTGGACACTTCGCCGACGGTGGCCCGCCGTCGCGTGGCTTCGATGCTTAAGTTAAGGAGGTTGCCGGTGCCGTCTTCAGCGGCTTTCGTAAGATCGTCCAAGGCGGCCTGGGTGGTGGCTTCGTCGCGATTGGCCCGCACTTCGGACAACCGTCGAACCTGCGCCTCGCGCACCTTGGCGTTGTCGATCTCCAAGACTTCAACGTCTGAGTCGTCCTTCTCAAGCTGGTACTTGTTGACGCCGACGATGACCTCCTCACCCCGTTCGATGCGGGCTTGGCGGCGGGCTGCGGTTTCCTCGATGCGTTGCTTCGGCATGCCTTCGGCAACGGCCTTGGTCATGCCGCCCAGCGCCTCGACTTCCGCAATGAGCTTGCGCGCCTCCGTGACGATGGAGTCGGTCAGGCTCTCGACGTAGTAGCTCCCGCCCAAGGGGTCGACGGTGCGCGTCACGCCGGACTCCTCGGCGATGATGATTTGCGTGTTGCGGGCGATGCGCGCCGAGAAGGGCGTCGGCAGGGCGATGGCTTCATCGAAGGCGTTGGTGTGCAGGCTCTGGGTGCCGCCGAGCACCGCGGCCAGCGCCTCGATGGTGGTGCGCACCACGTTGTTGTAAGGATCCTGCTCCTGCAGTGAGACGCCGGAAGTTTGGCAGTGGGTGCGCAGCATCGAAGACGCCGGGTTGGTGGGCTTGAACTGCGCCATCAGTTCGGCCCAGAGGATGCGCGCCGCCCGCAGCTTCGCCACCTCCATGAAGAAGTTCATGCCGATGCAGAAGAAGAACGACAGGCGCGGCGCGAACTTGTCGATCTCGATGCCGGTGGCCAGCGCCGCCCGCACGTACTCCACGCCATCCGCCAAGGTGAAGGCCACTTCCTGGACCAGGTTGGCGCCCGCCTCCTGCATGTGGTAGCCGGATATGGAGATTGAGTTGAATCGCGGCATGTGCTCGGCGGAATGGCCGATGATGTCGGCGACGATGCGCATGCTCTCCTTGGGCGGATAGATGTAGGTGTTGCGCACCATGAATTCCTTCAGAATGTCGTTCTGAATGGTGCCGGACAGCGCCGCGGGCGCGACGCCCTGCTCCTCGGCGGCGACGATGTAACCGGCCATCACCGGCAGCACGGCGCCGTTCATGGTCATGGAGACGGACATCTGATCGAGGGGAATGCCGTCGAACAGGATCTTCATGTCCTCGACCGAATCGATGGCCACCCCGGCTTTGCCCACATCGCCGGCCACCCGCGGGTGGTCCGAGTCATAGCCCCGGTGGGTGGCCAAGTCGAAGGCGACGGACAATCCCTTTTGCCCGGCGGCCAGGTTGTCCCGATAGAAGCGGTTGGACTCCTCGGCGGTGGAAAAGCCGGCGTACTGGCGAATGGTCCACGGCCGGTTGGCGTACATGGTGGCCCGAGGGCCGCGCATAAAGGGGGTCAGGCCCGGCAAGCTGTCCACCTGCTCCAGGCGCTCCAAGTCGGCGCTGGTGTACAGCGGCTTGATGTCGATGCCTTCCGGGCTGCGCCACGCAAGGTCCTCGACGGCCTTGCCGCGCAACTCCTTTTCCGCCAGGGCTTGCCAGCGGCTGTTCTGATGTTCGGTCATGCAATGTATTCCCTTGAACCACCCGGTTCGCCTATGATACGCGCAAGGTTCCCCGCCATGTCCGCCACATGCGCCTCATTATGACGCCGCCAAGGGCTTCCTTGGCGGCGTTTCATTTTACGGCCCCTCCCGCCGGTGACCAAGCGCAGTTGCTGAAGGCTCCAGGAATGGGTGGGCGGGGCGGACATCCGGCACTGTTAAGGGTCGCCACCGGTCGGGCGCAAGCCCGAGCCGAAGCATCGCTTCGGCAGGTGACGACGCCCCGCAACTGTGTTGTGGGGCCGGTTTGTAGAACAGCCTGTGATGTCTGTCCATCGAAAACACCCCGCCTGGTGTGCCGGATGTCCGCCCCGCCCACCCATTCGTTCCGTGCGTTCAACGGGTGTGGCTTGCGCATCGACGCGGAAAAGTCGCAAGGATCGGGTCTCCCGTGTAGGCTTGCTCAAATTGCTAGTTTTCAAATAGGAGAACCGCCATGCCCAACCCCTATGCGACCGCCGTTGAGCTGCTCGATCTGCTGCGCCGCGGGGAAGCCTCCGCCTTGGAACTGACGGACATGTACTTGGATCGCATCGAGGCCCTGAATCCGGCCATCAACGCGGTGGTCTGGCAAGACGCCGAAGGGGCGAGGGCGGCCGCCCGCGAAGTCGCTGGGCCGCCGACCGATGAACAGCCCCTGCTGGGCCTGCCGATCACCGTCAAGGAGGCCTATGGCTTGGTCGGCTCGCCCACCACTTGGGGCAACCCGGACTATCGCAACAACGTCTCCATCGAGGATGCGCTGGCCGTGCAGCGGCTCAAGGCAGCGGGCGCCATCGTCATGGGCAAAACCAACGTGCCGCTGAACTTGGCCGATTTCCAGAGTTACAACGACATCTACGGCCAGTGCAACAACCCCTACAACTTGGCGCGCACGCCCGGCGGATCCTCGGGCGGCTCCGCGGCGGCGTTGGCGGCGGGCATGTCGGCCTTGGAGATGGGCTCCGACATCGGCGGCTCCATCCGCACCCCAGCCCACTTCTGCGGCCTGTTTGGCCACAAGCCCACCTGGGCGCTGGTGCCGAGCCGCGGCCATGCGCTGCCCGGCATGGTGGCCGAGCCGGACATCGCCGTGATTGGCCCCATGGCCCGCTCCGCCTTCGACTTGGAGCTTGCGCTCGACATCGTGGCCGGGGCGGACGAATTCGAGCCCGGCGTTCGCTACGAGTTGCCTGGCCTGCCCGAAGCAGGCGTTGCCGGGCTGCGGATCGGCGTGTGGGCCAACGACGCGGCCTGCCCGGTCAGCCGCGAGACCGAGAGCCGGGTGCATCTGGTCGCCGATGCGCTGCGCGGCCTGGGCGCCACCGTGGACATGGACGCCAAGCCGGACCTGACCGGTGCCGAGTCGGATGGGGTGTATCGGCCCCTGCTGTGGTCGCTGATGACCGCCGGATCGCCCAAGGCCACCGTCGAAGCTTGGAAGGCGCTGGTGGAGAACGCGGCCCCGGACGACGACAGCGAGGCGCTGCGCATGGCCCGTGCCGCCACCATGGACCACACGACTTGGCTGCGCCTGAACCATGCGCGGGACCGCTTGCGCTGGAAGTGGCACGCCTTCTTCCAGAGCTACGATGCGCTGATCGCCCCGGAGTTCGCCATCCCGGCCATCGCCCACGACCACCGCCCCTTCGGCCAGCGCACCCTCAAGGTCGATAACGAGGAAACCCCCTATTACCAGCACATCTTCTGGGCGGGTCTAATGGGCATCTCGCGGCTGCCCTCGACGGTGGTGCCGACCGGCCTCGGCGAGGAGGGGCTGCCCATCGGCATCCAGATCGTCGGCAACGCCCAGGGCGACCGGCTGACCATGCAGATCGCCCAGGCGCTGGAGACGGCGGGCTTTCGCTTCGAGCCGCCGGCCGCGTTCCCGGCCTAGGGGGGCAACCGCCATGCAGCCAGCGGACGGGCCGGAGATCGTTCAGCTTGCCTACTTCGTGCCGGACATCAAGCAGGCGGCGGAGCGTTGGGCCAAGCACCTAGGCGCCGGGCCGTTCTTCATCGCCGAGCACATTCCCCTCGACGCGGTGCGGCTGGACGGCGCCCCGGCGGCTCTCGATCACAGTTCCGCCTACGGCTGGTGGGGGCGCGTCATGGTCGAGCTGGTGCAGCAAAACGGCGACGATCCATCGGTGTTCTCCGACCGCGCTTGGGGCCTGCACCACACCGCTTACTTTGCGCCAGAGCTTTCCACCGAGCTTGCCCGCCTCGAAGCCCGGGGCTTCCCCACCCGCATGACGGCGCGGGCGGGCCAAGTGAAGTTCGCCTTCGCCGACGCCAACTCAATCCTCGGCCACTACTTTGAGATCTACGAGGACGAGCCCGGCCTGCGCCGCTTCTACGCCATGGTGGAGGCGGCGTCCCAAGGTTGGGACGGCAGCGAACCGCTGCGCCCCATGGAGCGCAGCCGATAGGAGAGCACCCCAATTGAAGATCGTTGTCTCGTTTGTCTGCGGTGGCGTGCTTTCCCTTGCCCTCTACCTACTGGTGTTTGACAGACCGGTTACCGCTCCGCCGCTTGAAGTGAGCCAAGGCTTGGCCCACAGCTACGACCAGTTGGTTGACTCGCTGGCGCAGGCCGGTGACTTCGTTGAGAGCCACCCTTGGTATGGCAGCGAGCGGGAGCAAGCCGAAGCCTACCGGCACATCATGCGCACCCTGGTCGCGGCCATCGAGGAGCGCTTTATGCATGACCCGCGCTTTCCCTACTTCCGCATCATCAATCCCAACAACAAGACCGGCATGGACAACCCGGACCAGCGCTACCTGATCGCCATCCTGGATGGCAGCCACGAATACCGGATATGGGGCAGCCGGGGCACCAGTCGGCGTCTGGATTTCGTGCTCTATGAAGATGTAACGGAGGGCAGAACCTTGGGCGTCCTGTCATCGGACGATCTGCTGGTGAGCGGGGATGGCGGCTTCGAAGTGATCGTCAGCCCGGAGCGCCAGCCAGGGAACTGGCTGCGCAGCGAAGCTGTGCCCGGCAAGCTCATCGTGCGCCAGACCTTCTCCGACTGGGCCAGCGAAGCGCCGGGTCAAGTGCATATCGACAGGATGAACATGGCACCTGGGGAGGTGCCCCATATGAACGCAGCCGTCATGACCCAACGGCTGCAGGCACTGGCTGCGGCTTTCGGCGAGCAGGTGCGTCACTGGCCTGAGTTCAACCGCACGGTTGCCGGGCGGTTTCCCGAGAATTGGCTGAGCCCCCTGCGGCAAGTGGGCGACCTGGGCGGCCTGCCGGGCAGGCTGATGGCCTTGGGGCACTACAACCTCGAACAAGACGAGGCGCTGATCATCACCACCTGGCCCAGCGCCGCAGCCTACCAGGGCTTGCAGTTAGGCCACCACTGGTGGCAATCCTTGGACTATGCGGACCGGCAAACCAGCCTCACCACGGACCAGGCACGGCTCAGCTCTGACGGCGCCTTTCACTTTGTCATCGCCCATCGCGATCCGGGCGTTTGGAACTGGCTGGACACGGAGGGATTCCAGCGCGCCGAGATGTTGCTGCGCTACGACGGCCTGCACCCGCCCGAGATCCCCGATGAACAGATTCCCAGGGTTGAAAAAGTGCCGCTGACCGAACTGTTCGATCACCTGCCTAAAGATGAGCCCCGGGTTTCCCCCGAGCAGCGTGCGGAACAGATCGCCATTCGGCGCCAGCACGTGCAGCGGCGTTATGGCAATTAGTCCTGGGTGCCAAAGGCAACGATAGGGTTGCGAAATTACACTAGTGGCAATATGCTACCTTCATGAGTTCGATTCACATTCGGGAAGTTGAGCCGGCCACCCTTGCGGCCTTGAAGCGATTGGCGGTTATCCATCACCGGTCGTTGCAGGGCGAGTTGCGCGCCATCCTTGCCCGGGAAGCCCGGTTGGCGCCACCGGAGGAAGACACCCGAACGCTTGATCTGGTTACGGTGAACACTGGCTTGGCGACATCGTGGAACAGGGACGAAATCTATGGTCCCGAAGGTAGGTGACGTTGTCTTCATTGACACCAATGTGCTTCTGACGGCGACGGAAGAATCGCGTCCTAATCACGAGGCGGCGCACCGACTGATCGCGGAATCTGACCGTAGTGGCATGCACTTGGCGGTAAGCGGCCAGATATTGAGGGAATACATGGTGGTGGCGACGCGGCCGGTTGACGTCAACGGATTGGGCCTGAATCCGCGCGACGCCATCGGCAATGTGGAGGCGTTTCTGGGCTTTCTCAGGCTGTACGATGAAACGGAAGCGGTAGCTGACAAGCTGCGTCGCCTCGGACAGAAACACGGCCTGCAAGGAAAACGGTTTCACGATGCCAACATTGTCGCCACCATGTCGGTGCACGGCATCCGTGTTCTCGTATCCGACAACTTTAAGGACTTTGCGGTCTTCGACGACATTGACGCCGTAGCCCTCTCCGATGCTGTAGCAGCATCTCATCGGGAACCAAAACGGCCTAGCGCCTAAAACCCACTTATTTGCGGGACAGGACACTAGCAGAGCGCCTCATCTACACTAGGCGAACCTGGAGCTAGGCCGAGGATGAAGCGGAGCCATGCGTCGACTACTGCAGTGGATCGGAATCGGAGTGGCCGTTTTGGTGCTCCTGATCGGACTGGCGGCTTGGAACCCCGTGGCGACCTCGCGCATCGTCTGGCCGCTGGTGGAGAACGCGCGGCTCGACGAGCCGTTTCTCGGCGTCACCGCCGAGGGCGAGACCCAGCCCGGCCTGTTTGACATCCGGGCCACCGGCGTCAGCACCGAACCGATCCGCGAAGCCGCAGTCGCGTTTCTCGCCAGCCTCACCCCGGAGCAGCGCGACCGCACGTTGTTCCCCGTCGATGACCTGGAATGGCGGCGCTGGTCCAACGTCCACATCGCGACACGACAGGGCGTCGGCCTCTTGGAGATGGACGCCGCGCAGACCGCGGCCGCGTTCGGCCTGATGGCGGCGACATTGAGCGCCCGCGGCTTCGAGACCTCCCGGGACATCATGCGTCTCGAGGGGCACCTGGCCGACCTGATGGACGACCACATCGAGTACGGCGAACGGCGCTACTGGTTCACGGTGATGGGCGAGCCGTCGCGGAGCCAGCCGTGGGGTTGGCAGCTCGACGGTCACCACCTGGTCGTGAACTGCTTCGTATTGGGCGACCAGGTCGTGCTCACGCCGACGTTCATGGGCTCCGAGCCAACACGGGCCGACACCGGACGGTTCGCCGGCACGGCGATCCTCGAGGAGGAACTGGCGGCCGGCCTCGCCTTGGTCAACGCGCTCGACGACGCGCAACGCACGGTCGCCATCATCGATCCGAACAAGACCGGGGACAACAACCACGGGGAGCAGTTCCAGGACAACGCGGTGGTGCCCTACGAGGGCATTCGCCTCGGCGAACTCGATGACGTCCAAGGGGAACTCGCCCTCGATCTGGTCAGGCTGTACACCGGGAACCTGCGGGACGGGCATGCCGAGGTTCGCCTTTCGGAGGTGGTGCGCCACTGGGACGACACTTACTTCGCTTGGGTCGGCGACACGGGCCCGGATGCGGTCTTCTACTACCGCATCCACTCACCGGTGATCATGATCGAGTACGACCACCAAGGGCCGGTGGCGCTGGGTGGCCCCGACCGGCCGAGCCGCAACCATGTGCATACCGTGGTGCGCACGCCAAATGGGAACGACTACGGCAAGGACCTGCTCAGGCAGCATCTGCTGGAGCAGCCGCACTGAGCGGGCGGCGAGTCGCGCTATGGCGATGCCTCTTCCAAGCCTGGCCAAATTGCAGTAACGTCAAACCATGTCTGCGTTGCCCGCATTCCTGCTGGAGGACGAAGGGGGCGGGGAGCACAGCTTTCCGGGCGCCCGCCCGGCGGTGATTTGCTTCGTCAAGGAAGACTGCCCCACCTGCAACGACGTCGTGCCGCTCGTCGAGGCGCTGTACCGAGAGCTGGGCGCTGCTGCGGACTTCTTCGTCGTCGGCCAAACTACGGAGGGCAATCGCGTGCTCACGCAGCGGCACGGCCTGACCGTGCCTCTCCTTGATGATGAATCCCTCAAGGTCTCCTTCGCCTACGATGTGGAGATCGTGCCCACCCTGCACCTAGTGGATGCGAAAGGGCAGTCAACCGCCAAGCTGGTGGGCTTCGCTCGCGATGAGTGGCAGGAAGGGGCCGAGGGCTTCGCTAGAGCGTTGAACCTTGAGCCCTTAGGTCTAGATTGGGCGGACTATCCTGAGTGGCGGCCCGGTTGCGGCTCCCGCTCCGCCGACCCCCTGATTGCCGACCGGCTGCGGGCGGAATCCGAGAACAGCCCCCTGCGCGCCCGCCGCATCGAGGTGGGGGCGGGCGACGACGAGGTTGAGCTGATGTTCGATCTCGGCTTCAGCGACGGCCTGCCCTTGGTGCCGCCCACCCCTGAGCGGGTGCTGCGCATGCTGGGGGGCACCGGGCGTGATGCCCAGGAGGTGGTGGCCACGGTGCCGCCCAACATGGGCGAGGCGACGGTGGAGAAAATCGCCATCAACGCGGTCATGGCTGGCTGCCGGCCGGAGTACCTGCCCGTGGTCATCGCCTGCATGGAGGCGGTCTGCACTGACGAATTCAACATCCACGGCGTCATGGCCACCACCATGGGGGCCAGCCCGGTGATCGTGGTCAACGGCCCGGTGCGCGAGCGCCTGGGCATGAACATGAAGCTCGGGGCGCTCGGCCAGGGCAGCCGCGCCAACGCCACCATCGGTCGGGCGCTGCGCTTGGCCATCCGCAACATCGGCGGCGCGCAGCCCGGCGGCACGGAGCGCTCCACCTTGGGCAACCCGATGAAGTTCACGATGTGCTTCCCGGAGTGGGAGGAGCGCAATCCCTGGACGCCGCTGCACGTGGAGCGGGGCTTCGCCGCCGGGGACTCGGTGGTCACCGCGTTCGCCATGAGCAGTGGCCCCACCCTGATGGTGGACCAGGATGCCCGCAACGGCGATCACCTAGCGGGCAGCTTCGGGCTTTGCCTGGACAGCATCTTTCACCCGCGCGCCCACTTCGCCACCGAGGCGCTGCTGGTCATCGCCCCGGAGCACGTGGACACCTTCGCTCGCGACGGCTACGGCAAGGCGGAGATTCGCGCCCGCATCCAGGCCGTGACGGCGCGGTCCATCGAGGAGCTGGCGGCGGATGAGGTCTCCGCAGTGGGCTTCAAGCCCGCCGTGGTCGAGGCGATGGATGAGCAGGCGCGGGCCCGCAAGCTGCCCAAGTTCCGCCGCGATGAGGACATTCACATCGTCGTGGCGGGCGCGGAGGCGGGCAAATTCTCCGGCGCCTTCCACGGCTGGGTGACCGGCGAGATCGGCTCGATGCCGGTCTCGAAAATCATTGAGGAAGCCTGAAGAGCTTTAACGGAAACAACGGAAAGCCAACAACAGGAGGCAGGAGCCATGACAACCATTCTTGATCCAACCGACGAACGGGTGCCGGTGGAGCGGCGGGTGACGCCGCGCAGCGGCCGGATTTCCGGCAACGTCGCCTTTCTCGACATCTCCAAGCCCAAGGGCAACGTGCTGCTCGACCGGCTCGAGGCGCTGCTCAAGGCCGAGGCGCCGGGCATCCAGGTCAATCGCTACGCGAAACCGACCTTCGCCAAGCCGGCACCGGCGGATTTACGCGCCCAAATCGCCCGAGACAACGACTTCGTGGTCGAGGCGCTGGCCGACTGAGGCTCCTGTACCACGTGCAGTTTGCATGACACGGTATGGTTCGAGATTCAGGGCAAGCCCTCGGTGTCCATCGCCTCGACGGAGTTTGTCGATGCCGCCGCCACCCAGGCTGCGGCGCTCGGCATGAAGGACGCCCGTTGCGTGTTCGTGGCGCATCCCATCCAGGACGCCACCGATGGGGAGATGGAGGCCAAGGCGGAAGCCGTCATTAACCAACTTGTGGAGGCTCTGACATGAACAAGGCATTGCAAATCATCATTGGCATCCTGGCGGCGTTGACCCTGCTGCAGGCGCTGTGGATGGCGTTCGACCCGCAGGTGACCCAGGATGCCATGGGCATCGAGGCCACCAACGGCAACCTCCTGGGGCTGAGTTCGCTGCGCGCCGACGTTGCCGGCCTGTTCCTCGGCATGGGCGTGATGCTGGCCTTGGGGCTTTGGCAGCGCAATTCCACTTGGTTTCTGGCCGTGGCGCTGCTCATGGGCACCATCGCCTTTGGCCGCTTGGTGGGTTTTGTCGCGGACGGCGTCACGGGCATGGCGGTGACCAACTTCGTCATCGAGATTGTCGTGATTGGCCTCATGTGGCTGGCCCACCGCCAGTTGACCGAGGGGGCGGCTGCCGCGGAAGGCGCGGACTGAACTACTGTTCGGGGAAAGGAGTGTTTGATGCCGGACTTCACGGGCTTCGGAGACCACACCATCGGCTTTCTCGCCGAACTGGAGGCGAACAACAATCGCGATTGGTTCAAGGAGAACAAGCACCGCTACGACGAGTGCGTGCTGGAGCCGGCATTGGACTTCATCGCCGCCATGGGGTCTCGCCTCGAGGCGGTGTCGCCGCACTTTGTGGCCATCCCCAAGCGGCAGGGCGGCTCCTTGATGCGCGTGTACCGCGATACCCGCTTTCATCGCGGCGCACCCTACAAGACCAACATCGGCATCCAGTTCCGCCACGAGTTGGGCAAGGACGTCCATGCGCCGGGCTACTACCTGCACATTGAAACCACCGGCTGCTTCCTCGCCGCCGGCATGTGGCGCCCGGAGCCCGGCGCGCTGAAGCGCATCCGCGAGCGCATCTGCGACCATCCGGACGCTTGGCAGCGGGTGAAGGCGTCCCAGACCTTCAATGGCGCCTTCGAGTTCGGCGGCACCCGCCTTAAACGCCCGCCCAGGGGCTATTCGGAGGACGTGCCCCACATCGAGGACATCAAGCGCAAGGACTTCATCGCCGCCTGCAACTTCCCCGCCGCCAACGCAGCGTCCGCGGGCTTCGTCGATGAGGCGGCCGATGCCTTCACCAAGGCCCGGCCGCTGATGGCCTTCCTGTGCGCGGCGGTGGAGGTGCCGTTTTGAGTTGGGGCTTGGGTTGGCGTTGGAGCCCTAGAACATAGCAGCCGCAAAGGCTTCCAAGGCGTCCTCGTTCCGCTGGACGTCGCCGCTGTTGAGCGACATGACCAGGTCCGTCACTCCCGCGTCGGCATACTCCGCCGCTGACTCTGGCGTTACCCGCTTCATGTCCAAGCGCACCTGCACCATCGTTGGGATCTCGGGGCGGTTGACCGCGGCGGCTTCGGCGCGCAGGGCTTGCAGACGCTGGCGCACGCCGTCCGGCGAGCAGTTCATGGGATGCCAGCCATCGCCGAACCGGGCGGCACGGCGCAGCGCCGGCGGCCGGTTGCCGCCGATGACGATGGGTGGATGGGGCTTCTGCAGCGGTTTGGGGGAACTGATCAGGTCCGTGAACGAGAAGTGCTGGCCGGCGAAGGAAGCACCACTCTCGGTCCACAACAGGCGCAGCACCTCGAGGAACTCATTGCAGAAGGCGCCTCGGGACTCGTAGGGGACGCCGAGCGCCGCGTTCTCCTCCGGCAGGCTGCCCACCCCCAGCCCGACCACCAGGCGCCCGCCGCTCAAGTGATCCAAGGTGGCTAGCTGCTTGGCCAGCGACATCGGGTGCAGGTAGGGCATCACCAGCACGCTGGTGCCCAGCGTGACGCGGGACGTCTTGGCGGCCAGCCAAGTCAGCATGACCAGCGCGTCGTGGTAGGGCAGTTCACCGAGCCGGTCGCGGACGTAGCCGACGTTCAGCACATGGTGGTTCACCCACAGGGAGTCGAACCCAAGCGCCTCGGCGCGAACGCCAAGGCGAATCAACTCGTTCGGGTCGGCGACACCGAAGTTGTTGGGGACCACGTAGCCATACCTCATGAACCTAAATCTCCAACGAAAGCGCACCAGCCAGAATAGCCGCGAACGGCGTTCCAATCGAGGGCGGGACGCCCCGGAGCGAGAGATCCCGCCCCTCGGACGGCGCGTAGCGCCGTTCTCCCGAGCGGCCGACCGGTGTAAACTCGATTCAATCCAAGGCCTAACCGGAGGCGAGAAGCGATGGCTGCTCGATTGATTTCCTTTTTCCTGCTGTTCGTATTTGCATTGACGGCGGTTGCTGACTTGTCGATGAGCTATCGGCGGCTGCTGCCGTTGGAAGGGGGTTCGAACTTCCGCGATCTCGGCGGCTACAGGACGGCCGACGGCCAAACGGTCGCCAGGGGTATGCTGTTCCGCTCCGGCGCGATGACGGGGTTGACCGATGCGGACATGGCTTATCTTGATGGCTTCGGGATCAAGACCATCGTGGATCTGCGTTCCAATGAAGAGATCAGCCTGTATCCCAACCACTGGGCGGCCAAGCACCGCATCGAGGTTGTGACAGGCGACTACTCGTTTGCCGCCATGATGTCCGGCGAGGAATCCGGCGAACGCCCGGCCATGGGCGAGCTGTATCCCAGGCTGCTTGAGTCGATCGGCCCCCAGATCAAGAATTACTTTGACGAAGCGCTCGGTGAGGGGGCGCCCATGGTCGTGAACTGCTCGGCCGGGCAGGATCGAACGGGGATCGTTTCCGCCGTCATGCTGCTGCTGCTCGGCGTCCCCGAACCCACTGTCATCGAGGACTACCTGCTGTCCACGGACTTCCGCAGGCCGGCCATCGAAGACGGCGGCGTTGACCTCGCGGAGGCCGCCAAGACCAATGCCTTCGCCGCCATGATGCTGGAGTACCGCAAGGCCATGCCGCACCCCGATCGGCCCAATCCGTTGGTGACGTCGGATGGCGTGCCCTACCTCGCATTCGTCATCGAACGCATCCGCGACGAGTACGGATCGGTCGAGGCTTACGCGGAAAAAGAACTAGGGATCGACGCCCAGGACCTGGCCGCCCTCAGGCGCACGTATCTACGCTGATCGCTGGCGGTTGCGCGGGTCGGTAACACCGCGAACCACGATCGTCCCAACAATTGTCAATTATCGGCCGAAAGGCAGACATAACTCACGACCCGTTAGGAGATTGGCTCTAGCAATTTCCTCGTTGCACCGGTCAGCATGGCTTGTCTGGAATCCCATGAAGCCAACCGCCGATGTCAACGGAAGTCTTTGGTGCGCGATGTGCCGCCCATGGTTGTTTTGCGGCCCGCGCATGGCCGTGCTACGGTGTCGGCTCGCCTGCAAGGCTTGGAGAACGCACCCATGAGCGACCCCGCAACGTCCCCCGAAGCGCTGGTCGAGGAGGAAGCGCGGCTGGTGGCCGAGTTCTACGAACGCGAGCGGCGCTCGGAGGAGAAGTACCCAAGCTCCGACGGCCAGCCCATGTCTGAGAACGACTTCCAGGGCTACGCCATCCGCTACTTCGACGCTGCGGTGCGCATCAACTGGTACGGTGACCAGCCCAACGTTTACGTGGCCAGCGACCTGCTGATCTACGCCAAGGAGGGCGATAAGGCTGCGGTAGCCGCGCCGGACTTGTTCGTGGTGTTCGGCGCGCGCGACCTGCCCCGCTACAGCTACCGGCTGTGGGAGGAGCCGAAGCCGCCGGACTTCGCCTTGGAGGTGGCCTCGCCAAGCAGTTGGAGGCGCGACCTGAACGAGAAGCGGGCCATCTACGAGTCCATGGGCGTGCGGGAGTACGTCGCCTGCGACCCGCGTGCGGAGTTCTACGAGCCACCGTTGCGGGGGTTCCGCCTTGAGGGCGGCTCTTACGTGCCTGTCGCCCCGGAGCGGCGGGGCGGGGCCTGGACGCTGCACAGCGAGGTGCTGGGGCTGACGTTCCGGCAGTTCGGCGAAGAGGTGCGCCTGATGGACCCAGCCACCGGCAAGGACCTGCCCACCCAGGAGGAACTGCTGCTCAGCCACCGCAGCAGTGCCGCGAAGGCCGAAGCGGCTGAGAAGCGTCAACGTGCAGCCGAGGCCCGCATCGCCGAATTGGAGGCGCGTTTGGCTGGGCACCGGGCAGGTTCCCAACACCCTTCACGAGAAAACGACTAGCATGAACCAACAAGTCAACGACCTGCGCGAGGAAGGCGCGGAGCTTTTCTCGTTTCTCGACACGCTCAAGGACGACCAGTGGCGGCTTCCGACGCCGTTCAAGGGCCGCACGGTTAACTGGGTGGTGCAGCACCTGCACGACGCGGACCGCTGGGCGGTCCACTCGGTGACCGATCCGGACGGTTTCCGTGAATGGCGGGACGGGTTGGATGCGGCGATTCCGGCCAACCCGGAACCATTGGAGGGCCGGCCGCTGCTGGACCGCTGGCGCTCGTACTTCACTCAACTCTGCGACGCACTCGATACGGCGGACCCGGCATTGCGCGCCCCTTGGTTCGGGCCGGACATGGGCATCGCCATGATGGCCACCGCCCGGCAAATGGAAACTTGGGCGCACGGTCAGGACATCTACGACCTGCTGCGCGTGGAGCGCCGCAACAGCGACCGCATCCGCAATGTCTGCCACATTGGCGTGCGCACCTTCGGCTGGACCTTCGTCAACCGCGGCCTCGAAACCCCATCGACAATCCCCTATGTGCGCCTCGAATCACCCTCCGGCGCGGTGTGGGAGTGGAACGACCCTTCCGAAACCGACTGCGTGAGCGGCTCCGCCGTCGAATTCGCGCATGTGGTCACCCAGGGCCGCAACATCGCCGAAACTGACCTCAACGTCGTCGGCGACGCCGCCACGTCTTGGATGGCCATTGCCCAGTGCTTCGCGGGGCCTCCGGAAGATCCGCCGCCGGTGGGGCATCGGGGTTGGTAGGGGGGAGGATTGGGTAGGCGCTGTGTGAACCTGCAACTACCCGCGTCTTGGTGCAGACCATTCCACAAGCTGTTGATCCTGTTTGAGGCGCGCCCTTTGGTGCAATGTCGCTTGGTAGATTTCGTCCAATGATGGACGGTGGCCGGAGAGTCCGGGCAGGGAGTATCCCGCCTCCATGAAGAACCGCTCGGACTGCGCCGAGTGTTCCCAAGCTTCGCTCCACCAATCGATGATGTGCGTGCGGGCGTCGGACATGGCCAGCGATGAAGGCAGTTTGTCGAGCTTGCTGCGGTTAATGTTCACCTTGGTCGGCAGCAAATTCCATAAGTCGTTGTTGTACCACCTTGCCCAAGGAAAGCAGTGATCGATTTGGAAGGATGACCTAATCCGGGAGGCTGACCAAACACAGGTCAAGTCGAATCCATCATCCCGCAATGCCTCCGCGCGTTCGATGGCTATCTTGGTGTCGCGGGTGCCTTCTTGCCAGTCGAGCGCTGAACTTCCTTGGTTTCTCGCATCCGCCACTCCCCAGCCCGTCATCATTTGAGACCATTCCCTCACAATCACAGGATCCAACCAGCAAGCGTATTGTCCGAGCGTCTGCCAAAGCGATCCCTGAATCCGAAACCGACCGAACTTGGCCAGATACCGCTTCGATAGGACAACATGTTTCCTAGGTCTGCGAACGGTTTTCATATCGCACTCGAAGACCGGTTGGTCGGGCGAGCCGGGGTAGGTGATGTACCTTGCGGGCATTGCCTTGATGTTGCGGCAAGCGTCGGCAATGGCGCGGGTCACCACTTCCCCGCGGTCTGCGTCGAAGCTTGCGCCGAGTCGCAGGTCCGAAGGGGAGATTTCCTTCATCAGTTGATAAAAGGCGCCCTTTGCCCAACCGTAGCCAGTCTTCTTGCCGGGCAGTTGGGGAACGCCCCGATCGACTAGGCGCCGGTATTGCTTGATCCAATACAGGCCGACCACGCCGAATGGGATGTCCACATAGTCATCGGTGCGCGTAATGACGATGCCCGGAGCGCTTTCAGCTATTCGCACCAGCACTCGCAACAGGCCCAATTTGTAGGTTGACGACTTGTTGTCGTTGACGATGACATGCCGCAGCAGCGGTAGGCTGCCAGTTCCGTCATCCGGCATTTCGAACACCAGCGCTTCCCAACGCACATGGCTGCGCACAAGATCATCGGCTTCGGTGCGGCCCTTGAACGCAACGGCGCGCTGATTGGCATAGCCGATCAGTTCGTCGGCGGAAGAGGGATGAAAACCCCGAGCCGCGTTTTCGTGTTCGTCCTCGCCCTTGCGCAGGGTGATCACCAACAGGCCCGATGGATTGAGCAGTTCGGACAGGATGCGGAACGCTCTTTCTCGATCCTTAGGCGCGACATGCATCCAAACCGCGCTTAACAGAATTAGGTCGAATCTTCGACCGAGCGCCCGAAGGGCGTTCAGGCCGGGCAAAGCGTCATTGAGCCAAGTCACCCTAGGATGGGTTGTTGCGGCGGCTTTGTTGCGCATTGCGCTCGGTTCAACGGCAACCACTTCCCAGCCCTTCTCCGCCAACCAGTTGGCGTCGCGCCCAGAGCCAGCGCCAATGTCGCAAGCGAAGCCGGGTTCCTTCGGTAGGTGCGTGGCAGCCCAAGCCCGATGCACGTCGTCGGCATTCAGCGCACCATACTGATCGATCAGGGCGTCAGCGTTCTGATCGTAGTACGCGGTGCTCTTCATGCCCTCGGTCTCACGCCAGCCTTAGCTTATGATCAATGCGGCCCAAGAGACCTCACTCACGGCTCCCCTCCAATCGCTCTTCCGATGCCTACTCCTTGGCGTTGAGGCTAAGCCCGACAGGCGCGTTAATCAAGTTGAGCTGTGCGACGGCGTCAATCTCCGGGGCAAGATGTCAAACTCCCCTGAAAACGGGCGCACCCGCTTGTTTTTCCCATGCACCTGCTGTATCTCAGCGGAAACCAAAATGAGGTAACGGCATGTACGGAGTAGCGATTGGCGCGTCGAGCGGGCCGGCTTGCGTGGCGCGGATCCAGCAGGCGGAGGCCGCTGGCGTGCCGGCGGCCTGGGCGACGATGGGGGCGGCTGGTGCTGCTGACATGATGCCGGTGCTGGCCGCGGCGGCGGCGCAGACGGAGCGCATCCTGCTGGGCAATTGCATCGTGCATACCTGGTCTCGGCAGCCGTTGACGTTCGCCGAGGAGGCGATTGCGGTTGATGATTTCGGTCCCGGCCGGTTTCGCCTTGGCATTGGGCCGACAACGGCGTTCCTGGTGGAGCGAATGTACGGGCGTCCCTACGCCAAGCCGCTGACGAACCTGCGGGAGTACCTGCACACGGTGCGCACTCTGCTGCGCGAGGGCAGCGTCAAGTTCGAAGGCGAGCATGTGTCGCTGCGTTGGCGCATCAACCCAAAGGCGCCGGTGCCGGTGATGGCGTCGGCGCTGCAGCCAAAGTCCTATGCGCTTTGCGGGGAGTTGGCCGACGGCGCGATCTCCTGGATGTCCCCGCTGACTTACTTGACCCAGATTGCGCTGCCGGCGCTTCAGCGTGGGGCGGCAAGCGCTGGTCGAGAGCCGCCGCCGCTGGTGGCCCATGTGCCGGTCGCCGTAAACACGGACCGCGATGCCGCGCGCGCCATGGCCCGCGAACAGCTCGGGATGTACGCTCGGGTGCCGAACTACCAAGGGATGTTCGCGGCTGCCGGCCACGATGTGGCGGATGGCTACTCCGACGAACTGCTCGATGACCTGGTGGTGTCGGGGACCGAAGCGGAAGTGGCGGCCGGGCTGCGGCGCTGGATCGATGCGGGCATGGGCGAGGTGATCGCCCTGCCGCTCCAAGGCGAAGACCGCGAGGCGTCAATCGCGACAGCTTTCGCCGCAGTGGCCCAAGCCGCAGGCTGAGTGGCTGGCAAAGGCTGGCCGCTCGACTCTCAGCGTCGCGTCACGCCAACCCCAACTCCCGATTCGCCCGCCGCAGGAACAGCAGGCCGATGGCCGCGTTGAAGAAGATGAAGAAGTTGTGCATCACCAGTCCGAAGGCTGACAGCTGGGCTTCGTTGTCGGGGAACAGCACCACCCAGATGGTGATGGCGGCGGCGCGCATCGGGGTGGGGATGGCCGCCGCGAAAAAGATCACCGGCAGCACGCCCAGCATGTCGAGGAACGAGGCTTCCACGCCGAACAGGCGCAGCGCCAAGGTGTAAACCACCACCGCGCCGAGCAGGGCCGGGGAGCGGATGGCGGCGATGATAAGGTAGCGCAGCGGCGAGGCCTCGCGGAACGCCTTGAGGATGGCCCGTTCGCGGAGCCCTTTGCCTACCGGGATGAGACCCCGGAAGAAGGCCACCCAGAGCAGGAAGAGGGCGAGCACGCCCGCCCCGATCCAGGGCACCAACCCGAACTGGGCGGGCAGGGTGTCGGCGGTCATCCAATAGCCGACGTTGGCCCAGAAGGTGAGGTAGAGCAGCTCGCAGAACATGATGAAGAGCATCGATGAGCCCACCTCCCAGCCGGGAACGCCGTCCCGGCGGTTCAGGTAGAGCGCCATCGCGCCCTTGCCCACCTGCTCGTTGACGATGGAGATGATGTAAGCGCTGGCGCGGATGGGCAGGATGCCGGTCCAAGGCACCCGGGCGTTGAACCAAGACACCACCCGCCATACCACGGTGGAGTCGATGAGGAAAAAGAAGGCGGAGTAGGGGATCATCAGCGCCAGCCAGCTTCCCCAGGAGACGCTCGCGAAGACGTCGAGCAGGTAGCTCGCCGCGGTCAGGCCTTGGCGGGCCGCGGCGCCCTCGACGCGGGTGTACAGCCATGCGAAGCAAGCCAGCGTGATCAGCCAAGGCAGCGCCCGCTGCCAGAGGGGCGGCGCGGGCCGGTCGTTGGGGGCGGTGGCCGTCATGGGGCGGATTCCTCGTTGAAGGCGGCGCGCAGAGCGCTGTCCAGCGGGGTGAGTTCGATGCCGAGCGCCTGCCGCGCCGGTTGGGGGTCGACCGCGTCGTCCTGTTCAAGCACTTCGAGCATGTCGCGGGTGAGCGGCGGATCAGCCGACAGCGTCTCGGCCAGCCAGGCGAACGCGCGCGCGGCGAACATCGGTGTGCTGGCAAAGCTGACTTCCCGGCCGAGAACGCGGGCGGTGCGCTCGACCAGCGCCCGGTGGGTCAGCGATTCCGGGCCGGCCAGTTCAAGCACGATGTCGCCGGGAACGCTAGGACGGGATGCGGCGAGCAGCGCCGCCACCACGTCGGCGGCAGCGATCGGCTGTTGCAGTGCCACGCCGCCGCGCACCAGCCGGGCGCGGCCTGAAGTGGCTTGGCGCCGCAGCGCTTCGGCCGCGATGTCGCCTGGGCCGAGCACCATGGGGACGCGCAGGATCACGGTGGGCACGGGTGATGCCAGCAGGATCTGGTCGGTGCGTCCGCGCGAGGCGAGGCAGCCGTTGCGGGAGGCGGGGTCCGCACCGTGGATGCTGGTGTGCACGATGCGCGCCAATCCGGCCGCCGCGCAGGCGGCGGAGAGCGCCTCGGCTGGCTGCTCGTGGGCATTCTCGTAGCGGTTGGCCCGAGTTGCTTTAAGGATGCCCACGAGGTGGATGGCGGCGGCGCATCCATGTGCCGCCTCTTCCAGGCCGGCGCGGTCCCGGTAGTCGATGATGCGGACCTCGCGCCGCTCGGGCGACGGCAGGTCTTCGAGGCTTTGGGCGGCCCGCTCGGAGCGGACCACGGCGCGCACCGGGGCGGCATCGGGATGGTCAGCCAGCGCCCGGATCACCAAGCGTCCGAGGTGGCCGTTGGCGCCAGTGAGCAGGATGCGGTTGGTCACGGAATGCGCTGCTTCGCGCTGTTTCCAGCCCTTTGCGGCTATTCGAGGCCCCGGCGCTTGAGCTCCGCTGGCATGCGCACCTTGTCGGCTTCCAGCAATGGCCCCCGTTCCTCGTCCGTGAGCAGCCCGGCGGTGTCCTTGGCCATCTTGTCGCTGTCCAAGGTGATCCACTTCTCCGGCACGATTTCGATGATCACGCGCAGGGGTGAGTCCAGGCGCCTTTCGAAGTCCTTGGCCTGTTCCTCCTCCTCGGCGCTCGGGGTGCCGCCGAGGCGCACGTAGGGGCCACGGGCCAGTGCCGGGTAGAACCACTGCTTGGTCTCCTCGTCGTCGTGGATGATGGCCCGCCCCTTGATGGTGATGGCCCCGTTCGGGCCGTCCGGGGCGGCGATGCCGCTGACCACCACGGAGCAGCGCGGGTCGCGGCGGATGGCGGAAACCCGGTGGCGGTGGACGCCGCAGGTGATCCAGGCCCGCCCCTCGTGCCAAACGAAGGCATGCACAACGCCGACGGCCCAGCCGTCCTTGGTGGTCCAATTGAAGACGCACTCTCCTGCCTTGCTGAGCAGCTCCTCGCGCTGCGCCTCGGAGAATGGATAGATCGATACCTGTTCGTGGTCTTGACTTGACACTGCTCCTCCCGTTGTGAAGTTCGTTTTGAAGTGGCGTAATCTAACATGCTTAGTGTTGCCGCGAATCGCCAATGGCATCTTGACGGTGCACAATCGTTGCCTAGATGGACTTGCCCTTGAAAACCCTCCGGGACGCCCTTCGCGGCAAGGATTTCGCGGTGGTCGGCCAGTTGCGGCTGCACCAGGACCACGGCCGCGACGACCTCATTCGCCAGGCGGAGTGCCTGTCCCCGGCGGTGGATGCGGTGGCGGTGACCGACAACCCATACGGCTTGGTGCACATGTCCGGCTTGGTGGTGGCGTCGATCCTGCTGCAGCGCGGCATCGACCCGGTGCTGCAGATTTCAGCGCGCGACCGCAATCGAATTGCGCTGAAAAGCGAGCTGCTCGGTGCCGCCGCCCTAGGCGTGACCAGCTTGGTGCTGCAGCGCGGCAACAAGCTGCCCAAAGACGGGCAGCCGCAGGTGAAGGAGGTTTTCGACACCGGCGCCAAAAAGTTCCTTGCCGCGGCCAAGCAGCTCAGCAGCTTCCAGGTTGCCCAAGGCTTGCCGGAACTCTTCCTCGGCACCATGGTGACGGTGTTTGATCCCGATGACGGCTGGCAACCCACTGAAATTAAAGCGAAAGTCGAAGCGGGTGCGCAGTTCGTCCAAACCCAGGCCTGCCTGAACGTGGCGCTACTGCGCCGCTACATGAAGTTCTTGGTGGCGGCCCAGGTGGCGCGGCGCTGCCATGTGCTGGTGTCCGTTCCGGTGCTTACCTCGGTCGAATCGGCGCGCTGGTTGGCGGCGCACCACCGGGGCGCGGTCATTCCAGATCGTCTCGTGGGGCAATTCAAGCGCGCCAAGGACCCGGAATCCTTCGGCATCGCCCTCTGCGCGGAGACCATTCAGGCCATCCGGGAGATTCCGGGCGTTGGCGGCGTCAACCTCTCGACCACCGGCAACCCGGAGGCGATCGTCGCTGCCGTCAATCAAGCCGCCTTGGACTAGTTCCCGCCGTACATGTAGCGGAACTTGATGCCGAAGGTGCGTGGCTGGTTCACCGACAGGCGCTGTTGGGCAAAGCGGTTGTTGAAGAACAGTTGCGCCTTCTCGTCCGTGAGGTTGTCCACGAAGAGGGTTGCCGCCCACCGCTCCGCCTCCAGGCCGAACTGCAGGTCGATGATCTGCCAGGGGTCCTGCTTGACCACCGGCGAGAGGAAGGGGCTCGACTCGATGCCCGCCAGCGAGTTGACCGACTCGCCGGTGTGGGTGAAGCGGCCCATGATGTAGGGTTCCGCGCCCATCCACATCGTCGGGAACGAGTAGGTGACGTTCACGTGGGCCTTTAAGTCCGGCACGATCGGCAAGGTGGTGCCGGTGGGCACCGAGATGGCCCCGTCGGTGCCTTCGAAGAGGATGTCGGCCTTGGACAGCGAGCCGTCGTTGTAGCCGATGGTGGCCTCGATGCTCCAGTTGTCATCGGGCAGCCAACTGAACCAAGCCTCCACCCCGTTGATCTCGGCCTGCGGGAAGTTGACGATGCCGAGCGTGAACAGGGTCGGCTGCGGATCCTCCGCCTGCACTTGGATGTCGTCCCAGATCATGTGGTAGGCGGCGATGTTCAAGCGCAGCCGGTTGTCCAGCCAGTCGCTCTTGAGGCCCACTTCCCAGTTGGTGACCGTATCCGAGTCGTAGGTGTTCAGGGTGCCGGCCGGGGCCTCGAAGAGGTCGGTCGCCGGGCCGAACACCGATTGCGGGCGGGCGGAGTTGGCCCCGCCCCGGCGGAAGCCCTCGGAGTAGGTGGCGTAAACCAGCTTGTCCTCCCAGGTGTAGGTGAGGTTGACCTTGGGCACGAAGCCGTCCTCGTCGGAAACGCCCAAGTCCCCCGGCGCGTAGCAGTAGTCCACCTCGCAGTTGGGCGCGCCGCCGTTCAGGCCCACCAAGGCGCCGTTTCTGACGATGTAGTCGTTCTCGATGCTGTAGTAGCGTCCGCCGGCGGTGATGGAGAAGTTCTCGGTGAAGTTGATGCTGACCTCGCCGAACACCGCCCACTGATCAAGCTCACTGTCGTAGGTGCCGGAAAACCAGTTGTTCGATTGGGCTTTCGGGTCGATGCCGTTGAAATAGTAGCCGGCGTAGTTGATGTAGGCGAAGCCGGGGGTGCCGGTGAAGTTGTGGACGTTGGAGATGAACAGCTCCTCCACTTCGCGGCGGTTGTAGAAGCCGCCGACGATGGCCGACCAGCGGCCTTCGGCGGGCGTCGCGTAGCGGGCCTCGACGCTCCAGTTGGTGGTCTCGCGGCCGTCGTAGTCGTTGGCCACCGGGTCGCCGCCAAAGTCGTAGATGCCGCCGGTGTCGTAGTAGGGGTCGCCCGTGTTGAAGGAGCGGAAGTAGTCGCCCCGCTGCTGGTACACCTGCAGGTAGGCGGTGGCGTCGGCGAAGTAGGCGCTGTCGCGGTCGAAGTAGGCGGTGGTGAGCACCACGTTGCCGAAGCTCAGGTCGCCCTCTAGGGTCAGGGCCACTTGATACCACTCGTCCTCCCAGTCGTCCCTCGTGTAGCGGGCCTGCTCGCGCTTGCCGAAATCGGGGAACACGGACGTGTCCTCGAAGAGCTGCTGGTTCAGGGTGGCGTCGCCGAAGCCGTCGAGTTCGTACTTCTGGTAGATGCCCACCAGATCGACGGTCCATTCCTCGCTGGCATCGACGCGAAGCGCCGCCCGTCCGCCGGACCAGACCGAGGAGTTCACGTCGTCCTCCACCCGGTGCGCGTTGTTGGCCGTGAGGCCCGGGGTGGGCGCCAGCACGTTGTCCACCCAACCCGCTTCGTCGGCTTGGAACCCGACGAGGCGCAAGGCCACCTTGTTGGGCACGAGCGGCACGTTGACCATGGCGCTCACGTCATAGCCGCTGCCGCCGTCGGCGATCGTGGAGGCGGTCAGATCGACCCAGCCGCTGTATTGGTTGGGGTCTGGCTTGTTGGTGATGATGCGCAGGGTGCCGCATTGGGCGGCATCGCCGAAGAGGGTGCCTTGGGGGCCCGACAGGGCTTCGACCCGCGCCACATCCACCAAGCGCGGATCCGGGTTGTAGCCGGCGGCGGTGATCGGCTGCTCGTCGAGATAGACCGAGGTGGTGGCGGAGTCGCTGAAGGAGAGGCCCTGGGCGGCGCAGCCGCGCATGATGACCGAATTGGCCCCAGGCTGGCGTTCGCTGAGCGCGAGGCCGGGAATCTGCCCCGCGTAGTCGTTGAAGGTCTTGAATCGTTGCAGGGTGATTTCGGAATCGGAGAAGGCCGTTACGGCAATGGCGGTGTCCTGCTGGCTCACCTCGCGCTTGGTGGCGGTGACGACGATCTCCTCCAGGGTGGCTTCCTGGGCCTGGGCGGCGGGCAGGCTCGCCACCGCCGTGGAGACCGCCACTCCCAAAGACCGCTTGCGGTTGCCCGCCGAGTTTCCGCCGTTCTGCGCCATGATGCTCTCCCCGCGCCCTTTGACCAGATGCCAAGCGGTTATAACACTGGTACTTTGGGCCTTCAACAACAACGGGCTCCATGGGGCCAATCCATTGACCATCCTGATCGCCACATCCGTCGTGCGCGGCAGCCGCCAGGGCGAAAGCCACGGCGGCGTGTACTTGGTGGACCTCGCCAAGCAACGCGTCCGGCAGCCGATCGACTGGAACACGGCGGACATCGATTGGCAAGGCCGGGGCTGGGACCGCGGCCTGCGCGGCATTGCCTTCGACCTTGATGAGTCCCCCGGACGGGTGTTCATCGCCGCCAGTGACGAGCTGTTCGTGTACAACGCGCAACTCGAGCCGGTCGCCTCCTACCGCTGCCCCTACTTGAAGCACTGCCACGAGATCAGCCGCCATCGGCGGCGCCTCTACCTGACCTCGACCGGCTTTGACGCCATCTTGGGCTTCGACCTTGACGCCAACCGCTTCAGTTGGGGCCTGCACGTGGCCCGGGACCGCAAGGGCCTGCGGGCGGCGCCCTTTCAGCCGGAGAGCCGCAAGGGTCCGCCGCCGGGCAACCGGCTGCATCTGAACAGCGTCTGCTGCCGCAGCGAGGCGATGTACGTCAGCGGCCTGCACACCAACGGCCTGCACGCCTACACCGGGCGCTACATCAAGCCGGTGGCCACCCTTCCCCGAGGCGTTCACAACGCCCAGCCCCATCGCGGCGGCGTGCTGTTCAACGACACGGAAAGGAACTTGGTGCGCTTCGTCCCCCACGATGGGCCGCAGAAGGCTTTCCGAGTGCCCACCTACAACCCGGCGAAGCTCACCCACACGGAGTTGGGCGACCGCCGCGTCGCCCGCCAAGCCTTCGCCAGGGGGCTTTGCGTCATCAACGACAGCTTGGTCGCCGCCGGCTCATCGCCCTCCACCATCACCCTGCACGACCTCGACGCGATGCAAACCAAGCTGACGATCAACCTATCCATGGACATCCGCAACGCCATCCACGGCCTTGAGGTTTGGCCTTTTGAGGAGCCCTCAGCCGGGGAGCGCGAGGGGGCACCCCTCGCATGAAAGAGCCCTCAGCCGCCAAGCGGGCGGTTTGATTCGGTGCTAACCTGTGGCCCATGGCCTTCACGATTCCCAAGACGTTCATCAACGAGCTCCAGGATCGGGTCGATATCGCGGCGGTCATAGGCAGCCGGGTGACGCTCAAGAAGGGTGGCAAGGACTTGCAGGGGCTGTGCCCCTTCCACGACGAGAAGACGCCCTCGTTCACGGTCAGCCCTGCCAAGAACATGTATTACTGCTTCGGCTGCGGGGCGGGCGGCGACGCCATCAAGTTCCTTGAGGAGTTCGAAGGGCTGTCATTCACCGAGGCTGTGGAGTCGTTGGCGGCGACCGTCGGCATGGAAGTGCCGCGTGAGCAGTCGAAATCCCCGGCCCGCGACCTTACCCCCCTGTTCGAGGCGATGCGCGCGGCGGAAGGCTTCTACAAGGCGCAGCTCAAGGCCTCGCCGGAAGCCATCGACTATCTCAAGGGACGCGGTTTGACCGGCCAGATCGCTGCCGAATTCAAGCTTGGCTTCGCGCCGGACGCTTGGAACGGGCTGCGCGATGCGCTGGCGGGGGGCGTTCATCCGGTGCCCTCCAAGGCGCTGCTCGAAGCCGGCCTGATTGGCCGCAACGAAAGCGGTCGCGAGTACGACCGCTTTCGCGGACGGGTCATGTTCCCGGTGCGCGATGGACGGGGGCGGATCATCGCCTTCGGCGGCCGTCTGCTCGGCGAAGGCCAAGGCCCCAAGTACCTTAACTCGCCGGAAACGCCCATTTTTCACAAGAGCCAAGAGCTCTACGGGCTTTTTGAAGCCCGCAAGTCCTCGCGCCGACTTGAGTCGCTGATCGTGGTGGAGGGCTATCTGGACGTCATCGCCCTTGCCCAAGCTGGCATCCGCAACACCGTCGCCACCTTGGGCACTGCCACCGGCGAGGACCACTACCGTAAGCTGTACCGCTACGCGGACGAGGTGATTTGCTGCTTCGACGGCGACGCCGCTGGGCGGCGCGCCGCTTGGAAGGCTCTTGAAGGTGCGCTCGGCAGCTTGAGCGGCGGACGGCGGCTGAAGTTCATGTTCCTGCCCGACGGCGAAGATCCCGATTCCTTGGTGCGCCAAAAGGGCGCAGACGACTTTCGCCGCCGCATCGGCGGAGCGACCCCGGCCATCGAGTATCTGTTCACCGAATTGACCGGGGGGCTTGACCTCACCGTAGTGGACGACCGCGCCCGGCTCGCCCACCTCGTCGACCCCTATGTGCAGCGCGCGCCGGCCGACAGCCCGTTGCGGCAGATGATGCGCAATCGTCTGCGGGAGCTCACCGGCTTTGCCGCGGACGGCCCGCAGCCGCAACGAGCGCGCGCAGCACCGCGGCGTGCCGCCGGGCGCCGCGACGCACTGCCCCAGCAGTTGCTGTCGCTGCTGCTGAAGTCGCCCGACCTTGCCGCCGAACTCGACCCAGCCGACGTTGACCTGCTGGCCGATGGGCAGGACAGCCCGCTGTTTGCCGAAGTGATCCGCTACGCCGCCGCCCACGCCGGCGCGGATGCCGCCCAACTCCTGGGCCGCTGGTCGGGGCAGGAGGGCCATGCCGAGCTGCTGCGGCTCCACCAGCGCCCGTCGATGCTCGATGCAGAGGGCTTAGCGGTTGAATTCCGGGAGGGACTCGAACGGTTGCGGGAGTTGGCCGGCCGCCGGCAACGCTCCGAGCTAGTGGAGCGCATGCGCGGCGACCCTGCCGAGGAAAAGGAGCGTCTCGCGGAATACATGGCCTTGCGGCAGAGTGCGGAGGCTCCCTAGGTTAGCCGGCCGCAAGCCGTCGGCTAAGCTCCGCGACCTGCAGTTCGCCCTCCCGGGTTTGCCCGCCAATTTCCAGGAACCGGCGCATGGCGCTTTGCGCGCTGTCGGTGCGCAGCAGCCGTTGGAACAGGTAGGCCTCGTCGAGCAGGCCTTCGGCCAAGGGCTGCTCCGCGCCGTTGACTGCCTCCTTGGCGAGGCGCACGGCTTCGATTGGGAAGGAGGCGATTCGCGCCGCCAGCTCCTCAACGAAGAGGCCAATGCCGTCAGCGGTGAAGATGCGGTTGAGATAGCCCCAGCGCTCGGCCGTTTCCGCATCGAGGTCGCCGCCGCCCAGGATGATCTCCAAGGCCCGGCCGCGGCCCACTAGGCGGGGCAGGCGCTGGGTGCCGGTGCCGCCGGGCAGGATGCCGATGGGCACTTCCATCTGGTTGATGACGGTCTTGCCGCGCACGCCGTAGCGCAGGTCGCAACTGGCCGCCAGCTCGCTGCCGCCGCCGCCCACCCGGCCTTCAATCTGCGCGATGACCACCTTGTCCATGGTCCGAAAGCGCTCGCACATCTGGTGGAAGGGGTTGAGTTCCGAATCCCGTTCCGCGGCGCCCTCGACGGGGAAGCCGAGAATGGCCTCGACGTCGAAGTGGGCGATGAAGAAGTCGGGGTCAGCGCTCTTGAGCACCACGACGGACAAGGCCGGATCCGCCTTCAGTTCCGAGGACAGCTTCAGCAGCTCGACGTAGAGGGCTTGGTTCATCAGGTTGATGGGCGGGTTGTTGATGGTGACGGTGGCGATTCGCCCCGAAATCTCAACGGCCAGCCGATCATAGGTGTACGCCATGGCAAATCTCCTGTGGTTGCGACGGTTTGCTGCTACTGTAGCGGTATGGGGACGCATCGCATAGGTTGGCGCCGCACGGCAGTGCGCGCACTTCCATGCGAGGGGCGGGCCCCTCGC
>VYDB01000122.1:0-6069 GCA_009843635.1 Gammaproteobacteria bacterium | reverse complement strand
AGGTTGGCGCCGCACGGCAGTGCGCGCACTTCCATGCGAGGGGCGGGCCCCTCGCGCACCCCGGCTGACGGCTCCTCCATGCGAGGGGCGGGCCCCTCGCGCACCCCGGCTGACGGCTCTGGCCGCCGCCGCCCTAATAGGACAGGCTCCCTTCGCAGCGGCCGTCGAGGACTGCGCCGCCATCGAGGACGCCGCGGCGCAGTCGGCTTGCATCGAGAGGCAGGCCAGCGCGGAGACCGTTCATTCGTCAATCATTCTGCTCGACCGCCTTCCTGGCGGTGAACTGGTGTTTCGGCTGGCCAATGGCCAAGCTTGGGTGCAGCAGGCAGCGCGGTTCATTGCCGTGGAGGCGGGCGAGCGGGTCATCATCGCACCGGCGCGCCTCGGCGGCGGCCACATCCTCGCCACCGAGCGCAGCGCCACCGCCCGCGTGCGGCGGTTAGAGCCTTCAGCCGGGGAGCGCGAGGGGCCCGCCCCTCGCATAAGAGAGCCTTCAGCCGGGGAACGCGAGGGGCCCGCCCCTCGCATGAATGACCCCTAAAGCAGCCTAAATGAATGGCCTTTGAGCCGCCGCCGTAGTAACCTTAAGCATTGCGGGCTCACATGGAGGGTAGGGAAGGTGGGCATTGGCTTAACCGTAACCGTGGGCCCGTTAGGAGCAAACAATGACTAAAGGGATCTCGGTGCAAGACCCCTACCTCAACGCTCTGCGCAGGGAGCGCGTTCCGGTGTCGGTTTACTTGGTCAACGGGATAAAGCTGCAGGGCAAAATTGAGTCGTTCGACCAATTTGTCGTTTTGCTGCGCAATTCCGTCAGCCAGATGGTTTACAAGCACGCCATATCCACCGTCGTGCCGTCCCGCAACATTCATCTGCCCCTCAGCGAGGATGCCGCCGACCAAGATCGGAACTAGTCCTCCTGATCGCGGATTGGGGTTGTCCCAAGAGAACTATGGAAGAGCTTCAGCTTGAGGAGCGCGAGGGGTCCGCCCCTCGCAATAAGAGCCCTCAGCTTGGGGAGCGCGAGGGGTCCGCCCCTCGCAACAAGAGCCTGTTCGTTGACCGTCTGGCCGCCGGCCGACGGGTCGTCCTGCTGCATGTCGAATTGTCACTACAGTCAGTACTAGACATCGCTGAGACCGCGGAGTTGGCTGCTTCCGCCGGCCTGACCCTGGCGGGCCAAGTGACCGCGCGGCGTCGGCGGGAGCACCCCCGTTGGCTGGTCGGTTCCGGCAAGGTCGATGAGATTCGTCAGCTCATCCAGGCCCAGGGCGCCGACATGCTGGTGGTCAACAACGACCTCTCGGCGCGCCAGCAGCGCAATCTGGAGGAGGCGCTCGACTGCCGGGTGATGGGCCGCTCGGAACTGATCATCCACATATTTGCCCAGCGGGCCCGCACCTTTGAGGGGCAGTTGCAGGTGGAACTCGCGCAGCTTACCCACGCCCAAACCCAGTTGGTGGGCGGCTGGAGCCACTTGGAACGGCAGAGGGGGGGCATCGGCTTGCGCGGCGGCGCTGGTGAGACGCAGCTCGAGCTCGATCAACGAATGCTTGCAACGCGCATCAAGTCGGTGCAGTCCCGGCTGGCGGGGGTGCGCAAGCGCCGCGGCCAGGGCCAGCGTCAGCGGCGCCGATCGGGCGCGCAAACCGTCGCCTTGGTCGGTTACACCAACGCCGGCAAATCGACCTTGTTCAACGCTCTGGCCACGGCTGGGGTGGCCGCCGAGGACAAGCTGTTCGCCACCTTGGATCCAACCCTGCGACGAATCGATGTTCCCGGCGCGGCGCAGGTGGTCCTGGCCGACACGGTCGGTTTCATCAGCCACCTGCCGCACACCCTGATCGACGCCTTCAAGGCCACTCTTGAGGAGGTCAGCCAAGCGGATTTACTGATTCATGTCATGGATGGTGCCGCCCCGCGTCTTGACCAACGCATCGCTGACGTGGAGGCGGTGCTCGAGGAGATCGGCGCCTCGGCATGCGCGCGCATCAATGTGCTCAACAAGTGCGATTTGCCCCAGGCTGAGCCGGCACCGCCCGATGCCCTGTCGGTGAGTGCCGCCACCGGTGAAGGGCTTGATGCGCTGCGTTCCCGCATCGGCTCGGCGCTGGGTGTTCAGGACCCCATCGAAGTTGATTTGCCGGCCTCTGCCGGCGGCGTTCGCGCTTGGCTCTACGCCGCTGACGCGGTGCTTGGCGAGACCCACACCAGCGACGGCGGAATGCGCCTCAAGGTGCGCGGCGATGAGCGCCTGATGGCGCGCCTGCGCCGCGACCTCGCCGCCTGCGCCTAGCGGTCACCGCCCCAATTGGCGGCAGCAGCAGGAATTTCAATTTAGAGTGACCCGATGCACCTGAGGCAGTACACTTGGGCCACTTGTTACTCATCCACTAACGGAGCACCGCATGGCGTGGAATGAACCGGGTGGCGGCGGCCGGGATCCTTGGGGAAATCAAGGTGACAAGGGGCCGCCGGACCTTGATGAAGCCTTCAGAAAGCTGAAGTCGCAATTGACCGGCATTTTCGGCGGCGGCCGAAGCGGCGGCGGCAGCGGCAACGGCAAGTTGAGCACCGGCCTGCTGGGCGCGGGCTTGGTGGCGCTTGCCGCCATTTACGGGTTTTTCGGCCTGTACCAGATCGACCAGGGCGAGCGCGGCGTGGTGTTTCGCTTCGGCGCCGTGCAGCAGAACATCGTCATGCCCGGCCTGCATTGGAACCCGCCGCTGATCGACCGGGTGCGCAAGGTCAACGTCACCCAAGTGCGGTCCAAGAAGCACCAAGCGCTGATGCTGACCGAGGATGAGAACATCGTCGATGTCAGCATGACCGTGCAGTACGTGGTCGATGACCCCATCGCCTTCCTGGTCAAGGTGCGCAACCCGGAAGTGAGCCTGGACCACGCCACGGAGAGTGCCCTGCGCCACGTGGCGGGTGGCTCGATCATGGACCAAGTGATCACCGATGGCCGCGCTGCCATCGCCGTCGAGGTGCAGGAACGCCTGCAGTCCTATCTCAACCGTTACGAGACCGGCATCTTGGTCAGCAAGGTGAACATCGACGAGAGCGCCCCGCCGTCCCAGGTCCGCGACGCATTCAACGACGTGCAGAAGGCCAAGGAGGACGAGCAGCGGGTCATCAACGAGGCCAACGCCTACGCCGAGAGCATCATTCCCACGGCGCGCGGCGAGGCGCAGAAGCTCATTGAGCAGGCCAATGCCTACCGGGACCAGGTGGTGGCTCGCTCGGAAGGCGAGGCGCAGCGCTTCGAGAAGCTGTTGGCCGAGTACTCCTTGGCCAAGGAAGTCACCAGGGACCGGCTCTACTTGGACTCCATCGAATCCGTGCTCTCGACCAGTTCGAAAATCATGGTCGATGTGGAGGGCGGCAACAACCTGATGTACCTGCCGCTTGACCGCTTCGTGCAGTCCGGCGCCGGGGCAGGCGGCACGGTCACCCAGGACACCGTGCGCAACTTGGCCGATGCGGTGATCCGCGAAATCAACAGCCGGGTCGCCGATGGCCGCGGCCGCGACGCCCGCTGAGGAGACTGCTGATGAACCTTCGCAACCTGATCCTGGTCGTCATCACCCTGGTGGCCCTGCTGCTGCTCGGGCAGAGCCTTTACATCGTTGACCAGACCGAGCGGGCGGTGCTGTTGCGCTTCGGCGCGGTCGCCAATGCCGACGTGCCGCCTGGCCTGCACTTCAAGCTGCCGATCGCCGAGGAGGTCAAGAAGTTCGATGCCCGGGTGCTGACCTTGGACTCCAGGCCGGAAACCTACTACACCTTGGAGAAGAAGCCCTTGATCGTCGACTCCTTCGCCAAGTGGCGGATCGTCGATGTGCCGAACTACTACACGGCCAGTTCCGGCGACGAAAACCGCGCCAATCGAGTGCTGCAGGAGCGGGTCAACGAGGGGCTGCGCAACGCCATCAGCCGCCGCGACATGCACGAGGTCATTTCCGGCGAGCGCGACCAGCTCATGCAGGAGCTCACCGCCGACCTCAACCGGGTGATGAAGGAGGCCGTGGGCATCGAGGTCATCGATGTGCGGGTCAAGCGCATCGACTTGCCGACGGAGGTCTCCACCTCGGTCTATGACCGCATGAATTCCGAACGGGAGATCGAGGCGCGGCAGTATCGGGCGCAGGGCCAGGAGCTTGCGCTCGGCATTCGCGCCGACGCGGAACGGCAGACCGTCGTCATCGAAGCCGAGGCCTACCGGGAGGCGGAGCGGATTCGCGGCGACGGCGACGCCCGTTCGGCGGCGATCTATGCCAGCGCCTTCAACAAGGATCCGGAATTCTACGAATTCACCCGCAGCCTCAACGCCTACGCCAAGGTGTTTGGCGACAAGAGCGACATGCTGGTGCTCGATCCGAACAGCGAGTTCTTCAAGTACCTCAAGAGCGACGAAGGCTGACCGGCGCGGCAGTTCGCTGGGCAGATCGCCAAAACAGAGCCGAAACTGCGCTATGGGACGCAACGTCGTCGTCATCGGCACCCAATGGGGCGATGAGGGCAAGGGCAAGATCGTCGATTTGCTGACCGATCAAGCCGACGCCGTCGTGCGCTGCCAAGGGGGGCACAACGCCGGCCATACGCTGGTCATCGACAACGAAAAGACGGTGCTGCACCTGATTCCGTCGGGCATTCTGCACCCCGATGCACTGTGCGTCATCGGCAACGGCGTGGTTCTGGACCCCATGGCGCTGCTCAACGAAATCGGCCACCTCGAGGCACACGGCGTGTCGGTGCGCGAACGGCTACGCCTCAGCCCCGCCTGCCAATTGATCCTGCCGCACCACGTCCGGCTCGACCATGCCCGGGAGGCTGCCCGCGGGGTGGGGAAGATCGGCACCACCGGGCGCGGCATCGGCCCGGCCTACGAAGACAAGGCGGCGCGCCGGGGCTTGAGGATCGGCGACTTGTTCTACTGGACGGAGTTTGCGGACAAGCTGCGCGAGGTCATGGCCTACCACAACTTCGTTCTGGAGAACTACTATCAAGCGCCGGCCGAAGACTACCAGCGCACCTTGGACCAGTGCGCCGAAGTCAGCGGCCAGATTCGCCCGTTGGTCGCCGATACGGTGTCCCTCATCCATCAACTGCGCGAGCAGGGCAAGAACCTGCTCTTCGAGGGGGCTCAGGGCGCGCTGCTTGACGTGGATCTCGGCACCTATCCCTTCGTCACCTCATCCAACACCACGGCGGCCGGCGCCGCGGCCGGCAGCGGGTTCGGCCCCGCTTGGCTCGACTATGTGCTTGGCATCACCAAAGCCTATGCCACCCGGGTGGGTTCCGGGCCCTTCCCCACTGAACTCGACGACGAAGTGGGCAAGGGCTTGGCGGAGCGGGGCGCGGAGTTTGGCTCGACCACCGGCCGCCCACGCCGCTGCGGCTGGTTCGATGCCGCAGCCCTCCGGCAGGCGGTGCGCATCAACAGCATTTCCGGGCTGTGCCTGACCAAGCTCGACGTGCTCGACGGCTTGCCGACCATCAACATCTGCACGGCGTACGACGCGCCGGTTGGCGATCGCGGCGCGGAGCGTTTCGGCAGCGAGTACTATTCCGATCTCAAGCCCCAATTCGAGCAGTTGCCCGGCTGGCGGGAATCCACGTTTGGCGCCCGCCGATTGGAGGACCTGCCAGCCAATGCGCGGCGCTACATCGAGCGCATCGAAGAAGCGGTCGGCGCCCCGATCAGCATCATCTCCACCGGCCCGGACCGTTCCCAGACCATCGTGCTCGACGATCCTTTCACGTCATGATGGACGCTCGGCTGCTGGAAATCCTCGTCTGCCCGGTCAGCAAGGCTGCGCTGACCTATCGCCGGGACCGCGACGAACTCTGGTGCCGTGCCAGCAGGCTGGCCTACCCGGTCCGGGACGGCATCCCGTTTCTGGTGGAAGAGGAGGCGCGCCCGCTGACGCCGGAGGAGCTGGAGGCGCTCTCAGGGTAGCTGCCCGGTTCGATTCAGGTCAGGCTTCATCCACGTGAATCGAACCGGGCAGCAGGCCTATTCAAAAGTCCTTGATTTGCCGTTGATCGGTCGGGTTTTTGGAG
>VYDB01000136.1 GCA_009843635.1 Gammaproteobacteria bacterium | reverse complement strand
GGAGCGCCCGCAAAACCCCGCCCCTAAAGACTCTCAGAACAGCGCAAGTGCCTCTTGTCTCTTTGTCTTAGTGTGCTGCCCTGGTCGGCTAATTCGGCCTGTCGGACAGGCCAATGTCCGAAGCCAAACCGCCCGAAAGTCTCAGGTCACGCGGGGGCGATCTCGCACATCAGATCGGGCGAATCTCGCCTTCTAGCGGGTGCCCCAAGCCCCTATCGTTTCCCTACCGACAACCACCGGCAACACCCTGCGCCTTTTGGGTCCATCATGAAACAATTTGGAAATTCATCGACGTTCACGGCCTACGGCGTTGGCGGGTGCAAGGCTGGCTGGTTCCACATCGCGTTTGGTCCTGCCCAGAGAATCCGCTGGGGCATCGAGCCGACCATCGACGCGCTGGTGGCGAAGGCCACCCTTGACGACCGCATCTTCATCGACATCCCCATTGGGCTGCCAAGTGATCGGTTGGGGCGGGTTTGCGATGCCGAAGCTCGGAACAAGCTCCAAACCCAACGGCTGTCCAGCGTTCTCTCCGCGCCCGTTCGCGCCGTGCTCCACCACACCAACAACTACGCCCGCGCCAATCAAATCAGCAGGGAACTGACGGGCAAGGGCCTAGGGAAGCCGACATTCAACATGCTGCCCAAGATCAAGGAGGTCAGCGATTTGCTCGGAAGTTGCGGCAAGGCGCGCAAGATCATCCGCGAGGTCCATCCGGAGGTCTGCTTCTGGGCGCTCGCTGGGAATCGGCCCATGCAATACAAAAAGAACCTCCTCAAGGGCTTCTTTGAGCGGCTGGCGGTGCTGAGGGAGCTATGGCCATCCATTTCGGAAACGATTGAGGCCATTTTTGAGGATGACGCAGTCCTGAAGACGCACAGCCGGGGAAGCCTTGATGGAGACGACATACTCAATGCCGCCGCTGCGGCCATCACGGCTTGGGCGGAACCCCAGGCGCTAAGGACTTTGCCTGAGCACCCGCTTAAGGACCAGCGCGGCCTGCCCATGGAGATGGTCTATGTGCCCTGTGGCACGGCTCGGCTGAAACACTAGCCGGGGTCTTTGGATGGTGTCGAGGGCCGACCAAACAGTCACACAAGCCTCCGCATTGTTCCGCGCACATCCCCTTGGCGGCAAGGAGTTCAGTCGCTGGGCAGTGAGTGTTGACATCATTTGGCCATGTTCCTATGGTGCGTTGAGCTATCCAATGTTGATCGCTCTCGGAGCGGCATCCGCCGCTGATTGCGGCCAAGGTGGCGTATGGGTTCGACCATCGCAGAGAAGATTCTGGCCCGGACGGCGGGCGTCGCTTCCGTGGCGGCCGGCGACGAGATTCGCGCCAAGCCAGACTTCGTCATCGCCTACGATTTCCCCGGCTATACCAATGTCATCTTCAAGCAGATGGAGGAGGACTTCGGCATTGAAAAGGTGGCCGAACCGGAGCGCTTTGCACTGTTCATCGACCACATGGTTCCCGCCGTTTCGCCCGAGGAGGAAGACTTGCATCGAAACACCCGGGACTGGGGTGCGAAGAACGGCGTACCGGTTTACGAGCGCCTAGGGATTGGCCACCACGTTGCGTCGGAGCTGGGTTATTCGACACCGGGGGCCTTTGTGGTGCATTTCGATGGCCATGTGTCGCAGATGGGCACCTTCGGTACGCTCGCCATGGGCATTCGCCGCCATCTGCTCGAGGCCTTTGTCAATGAGCGCATACAGATGCAGGTGCCTGCAACCGTGCGCGTGAACCTGCACGGCGAGGCAGGCCGGGGTGTCATGGCCCGAGACATCTTTCACCACATCGTGCGGGAACTCGGTCCCGCCGCCTGCCGATTCCAGGTGCTTGAGATCGGCGGCGAGGCACTCGAGCACCTTTCGATCGACGGTCGGCAGACCATCAACTGCCTGGCCATGTTCACCGGTGCGGTCACCGCCATCATGAACCCGGACGCAGTCACGCTGCCAGTGGCCTTGGAAAGGGCCCGGCTGGACATCGAGCCGGTCCGTTCCGATGCGGACGCACGCTACTCGGCGGTTCACGACATCGACATCGATGCGTTGGAACCTGTCGTGGTCGTGCCGCCGAGTCCACGCAACACCCAGAACCTGAAGGACTACGTCGGCACGGAAGTGCAGGTCGGCTACTTGGGCTCCTGCGCTTCCGGACGCTTGGAAGATCTGGAAATTGCTGCCAGAGTGCTTAGCGGCCAGCGCATCAAGCCGGGCTTTCAACTGCATGTGGTCCCAACCAGCCAAGCGATCATGGAGGAGGCTTCCCGGCGCGGCTACCTGACCGATTTGATCGCCGCAGGGGCTTACGTGACGTCTTCCTCATGCGACTACTGCTTCGGTCGTGCCGGCGTGATGACCGCGGGCCAGCGGGCCGTGTCAACGGGCACCCTGAACGTCCGGGGCCGGATGGGCAGCCCAGACTCCGAGATCTACATCGTCAACGCCGCGGCCGTTGCGGCATCGGCGATAACCGGCGAAATCACCGATCCGAGACACTATCTGTAAGGCGGTTCGCATGGGTCTTGAAAATCTCAATGGCCGCGTGGCGTGGATATTCGAAGACGTCGACTTCGATGTCGATGAGATCGTAGGCGTCAAGAACATCAAGATTCAGGATGTCGAAAAGCTCGCGGACATTGCGATGCGGGCGTTCGATCCAAGGTTCCATGACCAAGTGCAAGCCGGGGATCTGCTGGTTGGCAATCACAACTTCGGCTACGGACACCCGCACTATCCACCGATGATTGCCATGCGGCGCCTCGGCATTTCCGGGGTGATCGCCGAAAGCTTCTCGCCGGGCTATTGGCGGGGTGAGATCGCCATGGGCTTTCCCCAGGTTTCGTGCCCCGGAATACTTGCGGCCGTGAAGCGCTGGGACCGGATCGAAGTGGACTGGGCGGCTTGCGTTGTGCGCAACCTCACCCAAGGCTCAAGTCTTGGCTTCGAACCGCTCGCAATCGCCGACCGCCAGATGCTGGAGACGGGCGGGCTAATTGGCTACCTGCACGCCCGCAGCCAAGCGGAACTGACTTAGGGGAACTGAGAATCACGACCATGAACCAGCAGAACAGCGGAATTTCAGCAGCCGCCAAGGCCAGCCAGACCGTCTGGGCGGCCGGAGCTTACGATGCGCTGTCGGCGCAGCTCATTGAGGAGGCGGGCTTTGCTGCGGCGATGACAACGGGATTTGGCATCTCCGCGTCGCATCTAGGCCAACCGGACTTGGAGTTGTACACGATGTCCGAGAACCTCAGCGTGGTGGGCAAGATCGTCGATTCCATCGGGATTCCGGTGATTGCGGACACCGACACCGGCTATGGCAATGCCATCAACGTCATGCGCACCGTGCGGGAATTCGAACGGGCCGGCGTTGCTGGGATGATCTTCGAGGACCAGGAATCGCCGAAGCGCTGCCCGGCCGCAGCGAACCGGGTGGAACTGCTGCCGTTGCAGGAGGGCGCCGCAAAGATTCGGGCAGCCGCCCACGCCAGAAGCAACGAAGATACGCTGATCATCGCCCGCACCGATGCCATGGACGAGGCGGAGGCGGTGGACCGCGGCCAAGCCTACGTCGAGGCGGGGGCCGACTTGGTGCAGCCCATATCGAAGTGCTTTAACGAATTCGATGGCTTGGCCCGGTTTCGGGAAGCGGTGCGGGTGCCGCTTTCGCTGCAATTGCTTGGCTGGCTGGAAAACGACCTGACGCCCGGCCAAGTGGAGGAGGTGGCGGGTCTGGCCGTGTTCCCGCTGGTGGCGCTGATGACCGCGACCGCGGCGCTTAGGGCCAACCTAGGTGCGCTCGCCAGGCGGCACTCCTCCGCGCAACTGCCCAACGAAGTGACGACGATGGGCGAGTTCAAGTCGATCGTCGGCTTTGAGGAACTCGAGGCGATGCAAAGCCGCTTTCTGATTGGTCGTTAAACCGCACAGGGGACGGCGAGCCATCGCGCCCCGCTGATCTTCGCCGCTCGCGCGGCCGGGATGCGCCGCTTCAGGACGCTGAGTCCAGGGTCTCCCAGAGTCCGGCCACCAATTTCTGAAACCCATCGGTCGCATGCAGGGCGCGAACGTTGCGCGGCCTCGGCAAGCCAATGGCAACGTCGGCAACGATTCGGCCAGGACGCGGCGACATGACGATCACCCGGTCGGATAGCGCTGCCGCCTCCGCTAGGTCATGGGTGACCAATACCACTGTGCTGGCGGAGACCTGCTCCCAGAGTTCGACCAGGCGGTCCTGCAGGTTGATCTTGGTCAGCGCATCAAGTGCGCCAAAGGGTTCATCGAGCATGATAAAGCGGCTGCGCAGCGAAAAGGTGCGCGCCAGCGCGACCCGTTGCCGCATGCCTTGGGACAATTCGGAGGGCAACGCTTGCTTGAATTCGCCAAGGCCAACCGATTCCAGAAGACGCTCGACTTGGGAAGCGCGCTCGGCGGCATCTCCGACGCGGGTTGCCAAGGCGAAATCGACGTTGGCAAAGGCCGACTTCCAAGGCAAGAGCGCGTCTCTGGCAAACATGCGGGCGGTATCGCGCCGGCCCGCTCGGGGCGGGCGGCCCGCCAGCCGCACAGCGCCGGTCTGCACGTCCAGCAATCCGCTTAGGATGTCGAGCAGCGTCGTTTTGCCGCAGCCGCTCGCGCCGACCAAGGAGACGAACTGCCCGGCGGGAATCTCCAGAGCCACGTCTCGGAGCGCCTCGACCGACTCATCACCGCGAACGTACTCATGGCTGAGGCCGCGAATGTGAATGCCTTCCGGCGTTGGCTCAGGCCCCATCGGGGAAGTCTCCACTGCTTGGAACGCTCCGGCTGTCGCTAGACTACTGGCAGGTGCCAGTGCAGGTGGGCGCCTTGGCGTAGACCACGTCCGCGAAGGGAATGCGTTCGCCGATCAGGTTGAATCGCAGTGCGTAGGCATTCCAGAGGTCAATGGCGGCGGGGCTGATCCGGTAGCCCCAATAGCGCCGGTAGTTGCGCACCATACGGTCCATCACCTGCTTGTTCTGGGCTTCAGACAACGCGGCGACCGGCGCGTAGCGCCTTGCTAGCTCAAGCATCTCCGCATGGTTGAGGGGCTCGCGAATCCAGTCGATTGCATCGCGCATTGCGGCGATGAAGGCGTCAGCGCGAGCGGGTTGGTTGCCGATCAATTCTCCGTTGGCGACCCATCCCGCGTAAAGCCCTCGGTACTGCAGGGCTGGCGGGCCGTCGTCGGCAAGGACCAGGGCCGGGCGGGCGAGGCCGAGGGTTTCCAGAAGTTCCGGCACTGGGGCGAAGGTCATTTGCGCGTCCACGGCACCCGTCTGCCAGGACGACAGGGTGGTCGCCGCACTGCCGGTGGCAACGAAATCGACGTCTTCCACAGCGAGGCCCGCTTCCTCGAGCATCAGCACCGCCGCCAAGTAAACCGTGCTGCCAATGGCGTTGACGCCGATGCGGCGTCCCGCCAACTGCCGAACGATCCCGTCGCGGCCGTGCTCCGACAGGGGCACATGATTGCCGACCACCAGCGTAACGTAGTTGGTGCTTTCGTTGCCGACGAGGTATTTGAGATCGATGCCCTTGTCGATGTTGGCCAAGACCAAGTCCGGTGCGCTTTCGACCACGTCCATGCTGCCGCCGATGAGCGCCGCGATGGCCGCCGACGAAGAATTGGCGGGCAACCGCGCAACCTCCAGCCCCTGCTGCTGAAAGAAGCCCTTCTCAACCGCCACATGCACGGGCATCGAACTGTAGGCGCCAGTGAACACCTGAACCCGCAGCGGACGGTTCTCGTCGACGTCCTCGGAGCCGCAGCCGCCGGCCAGGAGAAGCGCTGTCGCGGCCAGCCAGAACAGCGGTCGGTGGGTTAGGAATTTGCAGCCACAAGCCAAGTGGCTCATTCGGGGATGGGCGGCTTTGGGTTTTCTCATACTGCGATCGGGGCGTGCCACTTGGCGATGGACCGTTCTATTCTGGACATTGTTGCCGTTAAGGCGATGGTGATGAGGACTAGGGCGATCAGGGTGGCGAAGACGCCATTCGGATTGAAGGTGTTGGAATAGTAGCTGACCAGCGTGCCAAGGCCCTTGCCGCCGGCGATGAGTTCCGCGGTGATGACGCCGAGCACCGTGTAAATCATGCCCAAGCGCAGTCCCGCGAAGATGGCTGGCAGGGCGCTCGGCACGATGATTTCCAGGAACGTTCGCCAACCCGGAATGGCTAGGCTTCGGGCCAATCGCAGGTGGTCCGGATCGGTCGATTTGGCGCCCGCCATGGTGTAGGACAGCAACACGAAGTACATGATGGAGACGCCCGAAGCGACTTTCTGCTCCGTCCCGATGCCGAACCAGAGAATGAACAGCGGTATCAGCGCCACGCGGGGCAACGCGTTGAGGGCGTCGATGATGGGCGCGGCCAGTCGCTCCGCCATCGGGAACGCCGTCATGAGCAGCGCAGTCAGCAACGCGAGAATTGCGCCCAGCACGAAGGCGATGAAAACCGCTTCCAAAGTGATCAAGGCCGCAGCGGGAAAGGTGCCATCGACGACCAGCTTGAAGAAGTCCAATAGGAACTCGGAAGGCTGGCCGATCAAGCCGCGAGGCAGGGCCCCGCTCGCGGCTGCCACCTCCCAAGCGGCGCCCCAGAGCCCGATCAAAAGCAAGCGTCCGCCTGCCAGGGTGAGTCGTTCCTTCATGGTGAAGCCCCGCAATGTGATGAAGCGGCGCACGATGGTGCTTCGCTGAGAGGCGCGTCTGGGCCAGTCGGCGCTTTGCCGTTCACTTCCAGTCCGCTTCCAGTTGCTCAAGCAGCTGCCGCACTTCGCCCGCAGCCGGGTTAGGGGGCAGGCGATCAAGGGTGCGCAGGTAGGCGCGCTCCTGGGCGATTCGTCGGCCGTTGGGCGGAAACTTCCGGCACCAGTCCGCAATGATTGCATAGGCGTCCTGCCAGTCTGCCTGCCATTGCGATCGGCCGGGTCCGAAATCCACCTCGACATGCCGCCCGCTCCGCTTGCGGGTTGAAGCCTGGGGCGATTCGCCGCCTGCCTTCGAGGGGGATGGGCGGGAGGCCCGCAATTGAGCGCGCAATTCGGCGGTTGCGGAGCCATCGACTTGGCTTTCCCCGTTCAGCGCAACGCCGTAGAGCGTGCGTCCGCGCTCGGTTGAGACCAGCCCGTCCAGGATATCGTCGCGCACCCGCTCCGGGTCCCGGTCCAGCGGGTCGCCAAAACCGCCGCCGCCGCCGCCGCCAACAATCAGCACGTCACCCGGGTGCGGCCGATAGACGGCCTGCTTGCCGATGTTGTCCTCCGTTCCGTCCGCTTTGCGGACCAGACTGAAGCTCGGTGCCGCGGCCTTGCCGCCGTCCACGCCCCAGGCCGCGAACTTGTGGCGGTCCTTGCCGCGGGTGACCACGGTCGCTCGGTGGTCGGTCAACTCGAAGGCGTACTCGACGCCGAACCCGCCCCGCAGCCGTCCTGCGCCTTCCGAATCGGTGCGTAGCGCGAACCGATGCACCCGCACCGGCGCCTCGGCCTCCAGCACTTCGGTGGGAATGTTGCGCAGCGCCGCGGTCGGGAAGTCGGTTGCGGAAATGCCATCGAGGCCGAGGCCCCCGCCGGAACCGCCGACCACTGCATTGGCCGCCACAACCCGGGTGGCGCCGCTCAGGTCCGCGGTGGATACCGAGATGACGGCGAGCTGTCCCGCCCCGCCGGCTGGCAGGCCGCCGGGAATCGCGCTCGCCAGCGCGCCGAGGGTCATGTCGTGGACCCGCATGGAGGTCACTACCCGCATGCCGCAGGCGGCGGGAAAGGAAGCGTTGACAAAGGAGTGTTCGGGCAGCGTTAAGTCGATGCAGCGCAGCATGCCAGCGTTGAAGATCTGGCCTTCGGTGGCAGTGACCACGAAGTTCATGATGGCGAGCGACAGCATGGGGTGGTGCTTCTGGCCGCCTGCGGGCATATTGATGGCCGAGGCCACCTGGGGGTCCGAACCGGAGAAATCCAGCTCCACGGTGCCGTCTCCCCTGGCGGTGACCACCAGCTTGGCCCGAATGGGCACGGGGCTCACGTAGTTGTCCTCCAGGTACTCGACGAACTCGTAGGAACCGGCAGGAATCTCCTTGAGCACCGCCCGGGTGAGGGCCTCCGCCCGGTCGAGGTTCCGGTACATGGCGTTGCGCACGGTTGCCGGATCGTAGCGAGTGATGAGTTGCTCGAGCCGTTCCTCGGCCCGGTTCAATCCGGCCACGGCGGCGCCCAGATCGCCCCAGTTCATTTCCGGGCTGCGGCAGTTGCTGGAAATCATGGCCACCACGTCCTCGTTGAGCGTCCCCTCCCGGTACAGTTTGGTGGACCGGATGCGCAGCCCCTCCTGGAAGACTTCCCCGTTGGTGCCGTCGATGCTGCCCGGCACCTTGCCGCCGATGTCGCTGCAGTGGATGAACGCCCAGGCGAAGCACAGGAGTTCGCCGTCAGCGAAAATAGGCTTTAGGAAATACATGTCGTTCAAGTGGGTGACCATGCCGGCGGTGGTGTAGGGATCGTTGGTGATGGCGACGTCGCCGGGAGCCCAATCCGCAAACGCTTCGATGCCGGGCGCCATGGGGACGCCCACCAGAGCGGTGACGCCGGTGGCATCCACCACCGCGAACTGCTCGCCTTGCGGAGTCACCAGGGCGGTCCCGAAGTCCAAGGTTTCCTTGACGAAGGTGGTGTGCGCCGAACGTTGAATGATCCAGCCCATTTCATTGACGATTGCCCGGAACAGGTTGGCGAAGATTTCGGTGTTGATCGCGGCTGAAGTCGCCTGCCGTGCCGTGGCGTTCATGGGGTTGGCGTCCGGGTGATGATTAAGGCGCCGTTGCGGGCGAGCCTGAGCTCCCAGCCGTCGGGCACCAGTGTGGTTGAGTCCATCTGCTCGATGATGGCAGGGCCGTCGATGCGGCTGTTCGCTGCAATGCCTTCGCGCTCGAACACCCGTGCCTCAACTGGATTGCCGCGCAGCCGGATGGCGCGGGTGGATGGCGGCGTGGCATTCTCCGCCGTCGCTGCCACCGCCGGGACCGGCTTCGGCAAGTAGCCGGTCAAGTGGGCGCGCAGTTCCTGAAGCCAAACCCCGGCGTCGTCGTGCCGATGGCCAAATGCCCGCTCGTGGGCGTCGTGAAACGCTCCGCGAATCGCTTCGGCGACGCCGTTCGCCAACCAATCCTCCTCGATGGGCACGGTAACGTCGTACCCTTGGCCTTCGTAGCGCATTTCCGCGGTGTACTCGATGATGGCGTGCTGCACCGCCAGGCCGGTGGCTTCCCGTTCCAGCCAGGCTGCGGATTGGCTGCGGATGGCATTGAATGCTTCGGCCAGCGCCGGTGCGTCCAGATTGGCGAGATCCCGGTACACGGGCTGCACAAAATCCCCCTCCAAGTCGGCTTGCGCCGCGCCCAAGGCACTCAACGTGCCCGGTACCGGCGGAATGAGCACGCAATCCATGTACGCCGCTTCGGCGACCAGCGCTGCCACCAGCGGCCCGGCGCCCCCGTAGGCCAGCATGCGGAAACGGGACAGATCCACGTCGCGGCGCGCCAGGACGCTGGTGGATTCCGCCGCCAACATGGCGGTTGCGACCTGTATGGCACCGTCCGCCACTTGCTCAGCCGACAAGCCAACTTTTCGGCCAACCGCCTCCAAGGCGTGGCGACCCAGTTCCGGCACTAGCTTGAGTCGTCCGCCGAGCGGGCGTTGGGGATTCAGGAACCCCGCGATCAGAAAGGCATCCGTCATGGCGGCAACGTTGCCGTCGCCCAAGCCGTAGCAGGCGGGGCCAGGATCCGCGCCGGTGCTCTTCGGGCCGATCTTCAAGGCCCCGGTCGCGTCCGCATCGATGATCGAACCGCCACCGGCGCCGATGGCCGAGACGGCCACCGTGGGCACCAGAATCGGGAAGTCGGCAACCCGCTCCTGGGCGCTCAGCACCGGGCGTCCGCGCCGGACCACGCCGATGTCGGCGCTGGTGCCGCCCACGTCCAAGGTCATGAGATCCGCCGTCGGCCAACCGGCGTCCGCGGCGGCTGCGGCGGCGCCGGCCACGCCCGCGGCTGGCCCGGACAGCAGCGAGGTCACCGGACGCTCGGCCATGGTGGCGAGCAGTTCCATCCCGCCGTTTGAGCGCGAGCCGCGAGCCGGGGTGCGCACCCCGCGCTCCGCCATGCCGTTGACCAACAGCGTCACTTGACGTTCCACCGCCGGGCGAATGTGGGCGTTGACGAGCGCCAAGGTGGCGCGCTCAAACTCCCGAGCCTGCGGCCACACGTCCGAGGAAAGCTCCACCGCCAATCCCGGAAGCGCACTTTGGACGGCGGTCCGGGCGGCTCGTTCGTGAGCCGGATTCTTGTAGCTGTGCAGGAAGCAGGCCACCAGGATTTCGCAACCCTGCGCTTGCAGGCGCCGGGCGGCGCTGACCGCCGAATCCGCATCCAGAGCCTCGACGGGTTGCCCATCGGCGTCGATGCGCTCACGCACCTCGGCAACTCGCCGTCGCGGAACCAAGGGCAGCGGGCGGCGGGAATCGTAGCGGGCGGGCTGTGGGACGGTCAGGCGGGCGATCTCGAGAATGTCGCGAAAGCCAGCCGTCACCAGCAAGCCAAGTCTTGCCCCGGATCGTTCGATTAGGCAATTGACCGCCACGGTATTGCTGTGGGTGTGGCTCATGGATGCCCAGGCCTCATCGGAGCAGCCCGACCGGCGCTTGAGTTCATCGACCCCCTGCAAGGTGCTCAGACCAGGCTGGGCAGGTGTGCTGGCCACCTTGATGCAGTGCAGTTCGCCGTTCTCGCCGTAGAACGCCAAGTCCGTGAAGGTGCCTCCAACGTCTACGCCGAGGCAGGGTTTGGCGCACATCGATCAATGGCCTCCGGGGCGGTCGTCCATGCCGTTCCACGGCCCGCGCTGTCCCCGCTGCAGGGCGCTACGCAGGCCAAGCCGCAGCATTCAGCGGGCTTAAGGGGCATGGTGACATGGCGCACTAGGATAAGCGCTTTTGCGGATGATGGCGAACCCGGTCCGTTCGACAGGGCTATTCAAAAGTCCTGACGGCGGTTGGCTGAGGTTTCCGGTTGGTTTT
>VYDB01000019.1 GCA_009843635.1 Gammaproteobacteria bacterium | reverse complement strand
CCCGTGGAGGGATCATGGAGGGACGGCGGGGATTCGGTGGAGGCGCGGACGGGGTGCGGCGATGCTGTGGTAGCAGGGCTACCGGTCAAATGAAAGCTGGCCGATCCCGCATCAGCAAGTCACGTTGAAAGTTGCGCGCCGATTCATCTTCCTGCGACTCAGGGAAGCGATGGACCGGAGGAGCGACGGCGCATCAGCGGGGCGCATCCTCCTGCAACAGCGCCCAAGTGGCGAGCCGAGGCGCTCCAATTCATGGTGCGCTTCGAGGCAGCCCTTCCTGACTCGACGATCAAAGCAGCGCAAGTGAAAGAGAAGTGAAAGAGAGTGTAGATATTGACAGTTTCTTGATATATTGCGCAGCAGCAGGCCAGTCAGGTGGACTCCTGCATAGTGACATGGAATCGACGGGGCATTCTGGTTCGCCCCTTGCGATGTCATGCCAATCGCCAATCTGACCCTGGGGAGGGAATTTTCATGTTCGAACGCAGCAAACTCAGCGTCGCGGTCAAGACCGCAATTTCCGCATCGGCTCTCGGTATGGCTTCAACCACTCTGCCTGCCTTGGCACAAGATGGGGGGGGGGCAGCCGTGGTGGAGGAAGTCGTCGTCACCGGGTCGCGCATCAAGCGCGCCGTGAGCGATGAGGCGACGCCAGTCACGGTCATCAACGCCAGGGATCTGGAGGTTTCTGGCTACAGCAGCGTGGCGGACGTGTTGAGGAACACCACCTACAACAGTTTCGGTTCGTTCCGGGAGCGTTCGGGCTCGTCTTTCGGACAGATCGCCCTAGTGGACCTCCGGGGGCTCGGGCCGGACCGCTCCGCGGTGCTCATCAACGGTCGGCGGGTGCCAGGCAACCCGTTCACAGGCCAATCCTCCGTGGACTTGAACTCGATTCCGCTCACCGCGATTGAGCGGGTCGAAATCCTGACGGACTCCGCTTCGGCGGTGTACGGGGCCGACGCCATCGGCGGGGTCATCAACTTCATCATGCGCGACGACTACAACGGCGCCGAGGTCTCAGTCGGCATGACGCGTCCGGAAGCGAAGGGCGCGGACGAGGAGCAAGTCAAGGCGCTGTTCGGCGCATCAAGCGACCGGGGCAAGGTGATCGCGAGCTTCGAGTTCTTCGAGCGCAAGGCGATCTTCGACGGCGACCGCGACTACAGCGCCGTGCAAGTCAACGGCGACGCTTTCGGCGATACGGTGGGCATCAGCGTGGGTGGCAACACGGGCTTTCCCGGAAATTTCTCCACCGCCTATCCGATTGGGGACTGCGACCCATCCGTCTACGCCGGCATCTTCCACACGCCGTTCGGCATTCCTGGCGAGGGCTGCGGCTTCGGCTATGCCGACATTTCCGCTCAGACGGGTTCCGTGGAACGCTACAGCACCTTCGTGGACGCCAGCTATCAGCTCACCGACGAAGTGAGCGTGTACGCCGAAAACCGCTACTCACGCATCAACAGCTTCGGGCGCTACGCCCCTGCCGTGGGCTTCTTCGCGGTCAACGAGCCCGCCCGGATCGAGAACGGACTGACACCAGTGGCCGGGGCGAACGGGCAGCCCTTCTCGGCGTTCCACCGCTTCGTGGCGCACGGCCCCCGTGACGACAACACCACGCGCGACGAATTCGACATGGTGCTCGGCATCGAAGGCACGCTGGCCGACGGAGCAATCACGTTCGACGCGTTCGCGCGGCACTACTACTACAGCGCGGCGGAAGAGGGCAATACCTACATCGTGCAGAGCATTTTGGAAGACCTGGTCGCAACGGGCGCCTATGACGTGCTCGACCCGCTGTCTCCAGCTAATGCCGACGCGGTGCTTGCCAGTTCCGCCACGTTGACGAGGGATCTCGACACCAAGTTCAATCAGGTGGGCGTGAGCCTTTCCGGCTTCGCCTTCGACCTGCCTGCTGGCCAAGTCGGCTGGGCGATCGGCGGCGAATGGGCCGAAGAGGACTACAACGACAACTACGACGCACAGCGGGAGGCGGGCAACATCATCGGCTCGGCGGGCAACTCCGCCGCCGGCGACCGCAACCGCAAGGCCGTTTACGGCGAGTTGCTGGTGCCCGTGATCGAGGGTCTGGAGGTCAGCGCAGCGCTGCGCTGGGACGACTACAACGACTTCGGCTCGGCGGTGACCCCGTCGGCCAATGTCCGTTTCAACCCCACCGCCGCGGACTGGCTGGTGCTCCGAACCTCCTACAACGAGGGTTTCAAGGCGCCGAACCTGACCCAGCTGTACTCGAAGCTGTCCCAGTCGTTCAATGACGTGACGGACTACCCGCAGTGCGAATCCCAAGGTGTCGCCCCGGCTGACTGCCCGACGTTCCAAGTCGAGAACTTTACTGGCGGCAACCCGGACCTGCAGGCTGAAAACTCCAAGGCTTGGAATTTCGGGGCCGTGATCACGCCGCCGTTCGCTGACGGTCTGTCGTTCAGCGCCGACTACTTCCTGATTGACACCACGGACCGGGCAACTGAGCTGCGGTTGGGTCAGCTGGTGCGATTTGCGGCGGAAGGCAACCTGCCGGCGGGAACCCAGGTCGTGCGGGGCGCGCCCGGGCCGGAGGGAGGGCTGGGCCGCTTGGTTTCGATCACGAACGTGGTGGCCAACGCGGCGGCGTATGACGTCGAGGGCCTCGACGTGCGAGCCGAATACCGCCAGGACTTCGATATCGGCACCGTCGAAGCCCGGCTGGATTGGTCGCACTTCGTGAAATACGACGTGCAAAACTCCGCGGACGACGAGGTGATCGATTTCATTACCGAAGCGGGCTATCCGGACAACCGCCTGAACGCGATAATCCGTCTCACCCGGGATACCTTCACGGTCAACTATGCAATGAACTTCATCGGCGAGCACGGCGACGGCGAGGTGGAGGACTACGATTCCTGGATGACCCATGATCTCACTTTCGAGTACCGCTCGCCGTGGAATGTGGACCTGACCGTCGGAGTTGTGAACTTCACCGATGAGAAGCCGGTCATCGACAGTATCGCTGGGTACGACGACTCGATTACCGGCGAACTCTACGACCTCGCGGGGCGCCGGTACTTTGCGCGGCTGCAGTACAATTTCAACTAACCGCTCTCGTGCGAGATAGACCCGGGCCATCGGCCCGGGTTCCTTCATGATACGGAAACTCTTCGCAACGCCGATCTGTCACGCCAACCTTAACGACGAGCGGCTCAGGCTTTCCGCGAAAAGGCTCATTCTCGACCGGCAAAGCGAACCCCACCGCCATCCGGATCCGCCGCAAGGACCGCATCCCGGCGTGTTCGAGAGCCGCTTCGATTTTCTGGACACGCGCGGCAATGACACGATCACGGCCCTGAGAACGGCTTTGCTGACCCACCTGCAGGCATTTCTGGCGGTCGTGCAGGAAACCAAGCCCGAGCAGGTGGGAATGGAGCACATCAGGTTCCATAGCTGGTTCCACATCACCTCCGCAGGCGGCTACTTTCAGCCCCACAACCATCCCAACGCATCTTGGAGCCTAGTCTGGTGCGTTGACAACGGGCACGATGACCCCTGTCCCGACGCCGAGCAATCGGGTTGCCTGGTATTCTCCGATCCTCGATCCACCGCCTCCATGCACCTCGACCGCTTCAACCGCCGGCAGCACCGGGATGTTGCCTTCGACGGCGCCAAGTACTTTCCGCGCAATGGCGACCTGCTGATCTTCCCCTCCTTCGTCAAGCACCATGTGACGCCCTATCTGGGGCGCGATCGGCGGATCACCGTGGCCGCTAACTTCTGGGCGGACCTGGAGTATGGCTGAAGCCTCCGAAGGCGCCCTGAGCTGGAGCAATTTCTGGCAATCGGAAGTGGCGACCGCGTTCGTGACCGACGAGGCGCAACAGCGGGCGCTGCGCAACTTCTGGGCATCCACGAGTCGGAACTGGAACAGCGGCGACCGGATTCTCGACCTCGGATGCGGCAATGGCGCCTTGGCCACCTCCCTTGCTGGCATCGCCAACGACACCGGCAGGACGTTTCGCTACACGGGGCTGGATCGGGCGGAAGTCAGCCCGCCTTCGCGTTCGGACTTCAATCCGTTGGATGTCGTGCTGCTCGACAACACCGCTGCCGAATTCGCAAGGCTGCCGGCGGCGGGGTTCGAGCGGGTGGTCAGCCAATACGGATTCGAGTATTGCGATCGCAAGGCGGTGAGCGTGAACATCGGAACTTGGCTGGCACCCCAAGGCAGCGCGAGTTTGCTGGTGCACAGCCGCGATTCGCATCTCAGCGAGGAAGTTCGGTACACTCTGGAGCAGTTCCGCATGGCCGAGGAGTCCGCGCTGCTGGTGCTTGTTGCGAGGCTCCTTTTGCGGCTCGATCAACTCGGTGGTGCCGAGAGTGCCGACCCTCAGGCAAGAGCGATGCGGGAACTGGTTAACAGCACCTGTCAGGAGTTGACCGACAAGGCGAAGCACATGCCCAATCCCTATTTCCTGCGCAACTTCGTCAGCGTTTGCCTAGGCTCCTTTTCTTCCGCAAGATCCCACATGCCCCCTGCGGTCCGCCTGGAGAACCTCACCAAGTTCTCGAAGCAACTCCTGTTTCAGAAAGACCGCCTGGAGCAACAGCGGCTTGCCGCCCTGTCCGAGGGGCAGATCGACGAATCCATTGCCTGCCTGGACGGCTTGGGGTTGAGTTGTCAGCGACGGGAGGCGTTTGCCTTCGACGACCAACGGTTCGGAATCGCCCTGGAATTCCGCAAACGATGAATCTCCGAGGAGGATTGCCGCATGCGACTTCGTGAATCCATCATCCTGGCCTGCCTGATGGCGTCCCTAGCCGCACCCGGCGAGGCCCTTGAGCAGCAGGAGGCGCCGTCGGATGCGCTGCTCGAGACCGCCGCATTCTTCGCGAAACCGTCCTTCGTTCGCAACATTGCCATCTCGCCGGACGGCAAGACGCTGATGGTCGCTGCCGAGTCGGACGACGACCAGACGATCACCTTTCTCGATGCGGCCTCCATGGAGGCGGGCGCGGTGGTTGAATTCGGGACCAGATGGCGCTTCGGCAATGTTTCGTGGATCGACAACGAAGCCGTCATCGTCTCCCCCTATGTGCGCCCGATGCGCCGCAACTACAGCGTTCCTACCGGCGACTTAGCCCTTGTTTACGCCGACGGCAAGAGACCAAAAATCCTCTTCGGACACGGGGCGGGCTGGAACGTCACAGGCGCCCTAGCTGGCCGCGTGAAGGAGAAGTCCGCCGCGGTCCTGATCGACCCCCTGTTGGAAGAGAAGGACTGGGTGCTGATCCAGACCTACGACGCCAACAGCACCGGATTTGCGCAACTCAATGTCAGGTCCGGACGGCTGCGAAACAAGACCGGCGCACCTAGCCTGTTCTGTAGATTTGCGACGGACCCATTCGGCGAGGTGCGCTTTTGCTCGGTACAGGACCTGAAGACGGGCTTGGCCAGGATATTTGAGTTGGGCAAGGCGGGCTGGAACGAAATCCACGTCAGCGAGAAACCGGCCCGCGCCAGGGTGCTGAGCGTCTCAGCGGATGACGGCCTCCCCCTGGTACTGGCCGACGCGGGGGTGGCGGGCACTTCCAGCCTGTTTGCCTTGGCGTCGTACCTTGAGGGTGGCGAGCCTTTGTTTTCCGATCCCATATTCGATTTCTGGGACATTGAGGGCACTCGAGGCGCGGGCCTGTACGCCATCGCCAACGCTAATCCGCAGCCGGGTTACATCTATCCAGACCGCAAAGGCGTCAACGCCCGAACCCTCGCGGAGGTTCACAAATCCGTCGCAGCCGCTTTTCCCTCCCATTTCGTGGACATCAGGAACCATGACGCTGCCTTCGAAAAGCTGGTCGTCGAAGTGCACAGCGATCGGTTGCCGGGCCGATTCCTGCTCTTCGATCAAAAGAAAAACGAATTGCGGCACTTGGCGGATCGCAGGGCTTGGCTGGCTGACCGCCCGCTTGCCGCCAAGTCCCCCTTCACCTTTTCGACGCGCGACGGCCTGACCCTGCACGGAATTTTGACTAGGGCGCTGACCGAGGCGCCGCGCGAGGCTCCCTCGGTCGTCTTGGTCCATGGCGGTCCCCACGGACCCTTCGACACCTTTCAATACGACCGTGAAGTCCAGTTCCTGGCCGCCATGGGGCTGAACGTAGTCCAAGTCAATTTCCGAGGCAGCGGCGGTTTTGGGCAAGCCTTCATCGAGAGCGGCTATCTTGAGTGGTCACGGGCCATGGTGGAAGACGTGATCGACGGGTTCCGATCACTGGCGGGTGAGGAAATCGGCGAGAACGCCTGCATCTACGGTGCGAGCTACGGCGCCTTCAATGCCTTGAGCGCGGCGTTCCGCGCGCCGGGCACTTTCGTTTGCGCCGCTGGCCACGTCGGCGTGTACAGCCTGCCGGAGATGTTCCGAGGCGGCGACATACCAGAGACCGAAGAGGGACTCGCCTACCTAAGGCGAGTGATCGGAGAGGATAAGCAGGTGCACAGGGCTGACTCTCCCGCATTCAATGCCCAGCACATCCGCATACCCATTTTTCTCTCGGCCGGCAGCGACGACGTCCGCGCTCCCCAACGCCAGACGGAAATCATGGCAGCCGCGCTCAAGGCAGTCGGCAATCCGCCAAGAGAAATGTACATCGACAGAGAAGGACACGGGTTCGCCTCCGCGGAAAACGAGGCTGAACGCCTGACCGCGCTAGGGGAGTTCTTGGCAGCCCACCTCACCGGAAGCATCAGACCGTCAACGCCGTAGCGCGTCAAATTGACGCGCCAGACGTTGCGCCTTCCATGCGAGGCCCTCATTTCCGATTGGCCTAACCTTCACCTATCATAGCGACTAGCAACGCACGGAGAGTTCAGCTTGGAGTTTAGGGGCGCGCACATTCTGTCCGTGGACCAGTTCGACCGGGCCGACATCGAGACGCTGTTTGCCGTCGCCGATGATCTGAGGGCCTATGCCGCCCGAATGCGCATCACGCGGGTGCTGCAGGGGGCGATACTCTCCAATATGTTTTTCGAGCCCTCCACGCGAACGCGCATCTCCTTTGGCTCCGCCTTCAATCTGCTCGGCGGCGAAGTGCGCGAAACCACGGAGGTCAAGGCGTCGTCGCTGGCCAAGGGCGAGTCGCTAGAAGACACTGCCCGAGTGTTGTCCGGCTACAGCGACGTCATCGTGATGCGCCATCCCGAGGCCGGTTCAGTGGCGGAGTTCGCCCAAGCCAGCCGGGTGCCGGTCATCAACGCCGGCGACGGCCCCAACGAGCACCCGAGCCAAGCCTTGCTCGATCTCTACACCATCGTCCAAGAGATGGCCGGGCGCGGCCAAGGCATTGACGGTCTGCGCATTGCGCTGGTGGGCGACCTGCGCTACGGCCGGGCGGTGCATTCGCTGTGCAAGCTATTGGCGCTCTATGAGGACATTGACTACCACTTGGTATCGCCGCCGGACCTTGAGGCGCCGACGGAAATCGTCCAAAGCCTTCGCCAGCGCGGGCACCGGGCAGCCGCCTATCACGAGCTTGAGCCGGGCATCAACAACGTGGACATTCTCTACGTCACGCGCACCCAGGAGGAGCGTTTCCCCTCCCAGGCGGAGGCCAATCGCTATCGGGGTCTGTTTCGCTTGAACCAAGCCATCTACACCGAGCATTGCCAGCCGAACACCGTCATCATGCATCCGCTGCCGCGCGATTCGCGCAGCGCCGCCCAGGAGCTCGATGCGGACCTCAATGAAAATCCCAACCTCGCGATCTTCCGGCAAACCGACAATGGCGTGATCGTGCGGATGGCGATCTTCGCCCTAGTGCTTGACGTGGCGGGCGCGGTCCACGACCACGCCCATCCGGTTACTTGGTACACGGCCAAACGAACGCCGAATGAGCCTTAGGTCAGAGATTCAGGTGCAGGCGGAGCGCGGCGTCAATTGCCGCCATCGTGTTGTTCGGGACGCGGCCTATTCGGGAGTCGAGTCGTTCCACCGCCACCGCCCGAATTTGCTCAGCTTGGGCCTTTGAGTCACGGGGCAGGCCGCAATCGCGGGCTCGAAGCCTGACTTGGAAGGGATAAACCCTGCGAAGGTTGCTGGTGACCGGCACTACGGTCACGACGCCGTGCGCCGAATCCGAAGCGCTGCGGTTGGCGCTGTTGTTGCTGGCGACGACTGCGGGTCGCCGGAAGGCTGCTTCGGACCCTTTGGGGGTGCTGAAGTCCACCATCCAGATGTCGCCCCGACGCACTTGGCCCGGATGGTTCAAGCGCTCAATCCGTCGCCCGAAGTCTGTTCCCAAAAATCGGCGGTTTCATCATCGATCTCATTGAAAGCCGCCGCATAGTCGCCCCCGAGCTGCCGTTCGCGCAGCAGGCGCACAGCGACTTGAACGACGGCGGACCGCGACGCGATGCCTTGGGACGTGGCGTAGGCGTCAAGAAATCCCACTTCTTCTGGCTTGAGGCTGATGCTGAGCTTCATGTGGCGATACTACCCCTAATGCCACCTGCTTTGCTACTCTCCGGACGGTGATGGATGGCCTGTAGAGTGCATATCTAGGGGTTGACGGTTGACTCGCCAGTCTGCTGGCTTACATTCGACAGCGAGTTGCCTAGAGCAGCGCCTCTAGCTCCGGCAACGCCTTGAACAAGTCAGCGACGAGCCCGTAGTCCGCCACTTGGAAGATGGGCGCGTCCTCATCCTTGTTGATGGCGGCGATGACCTTGCTGTCCTTCATGCCCGCCAAGTGCTGGATGGCGCCGGAAATGCCGACGGCAATGTAGAGCTCCGGGGCCACGATCTTGCCGGTCTGCCCCACTTGCATGTCATTGGGCACGAAGCCGGCGTCCACGGCCGCTCGGGAGGCGCCAATGGCGGCGCCGAGCTTGTCGGCGATGCCTTCAAGCAGTGCGAAGTTCTCGCCGCTGCCCATGCCTCGGCCACCGGAGATGATGGTCCCTGCGGCGGTCAGCTCCGGTCGTTCCGAAACCGCTAGGCTTTCGCCGATGAATCTCGATAGGCCCGCGTCATGGACGCTGTCCAAGGCCTCCACGACCCCGGAACCGCCTTCCGCGGCCACTGGGTCGAAGGCCGTGCCCCGCACGCTCACCACCTTGATGGAGTCGCTGGAGCGCACCGTGGCGATGGCGTTGCCAGCATAGATGGGCCGTTTGAAGGTGGCTTCATCGACCACCGCCATGATGTCGGAAATTTGCGCCACATCCAGCAAGGCAGCCACCCGAGGCAGGAAGTTCTTGCCCGTGGTGGTGTGGGCGCTGAGGATATGGCTGTAGCCGCTGCCAACCTCAGCCACCAAGGGGGCGATGTTCTCCGCCAACTGATGGCCGTAGGCGGCGTGGTCAGCCAGCAACGCCTTGCCCGCTCCGGCGAGTGCTGCGGCATCGGCGGCCGCCGATGCGCAGCTTTCGCCCGCTACCAGCACGTCGTAGCCGTCGCCAATAGCAGCGGCCGCGGCCGCCACCACGCCGGTGACCGGCCTTAAGGAGTCATTGTCGTGCTCAGCGACGATCAACGCGGTCATGCGATCACCTTTGCTTCGTTCTTGAGTTTGTCCACCAATTCCTCGACGCTCTCCACCTTGATGCCGGCGGCGCGCTCGGCGGGACGTTCGACGGAGAGCACCTCGATGCCGGAACCCACATCAACGCCGAGTTCCTCAGGGGTGGTCTTGTCCATCGGCTTACGCTTGGCCTTCATGATGTTGGGCAGCGAAGCATAGCGGGGCTCGTTGAGCCGTAGGTCAGTGGTGATGACCGCGGGCAGCTTCACGGAAACCGTCTGCAGCCCGCCGTCCACCTCCCGAGTCACTTCCAGCGAGCCTGCCTCCGGCTTGACCTCGGAAGCGAAGGTGGCTTGGGGCAGGCCCGTCAAGGCGGCGAACATCGGACCTGTCTGGCTGTTGTCGCCGTCGATGCTCTGCTTGCCGAACAGCACGATGTCGGCTTGTTCGCTGTCTTGCAGCGCCTTGAGCGCCTTGGCGACGCCCAGGGGCTGCACCGGCTCATCGGTCTCGATCAACACGGCGCGGTCGGCGCCAAGTGCCAAGCAAGTGCGGAGCTGCTCTTGGCACGCCGCCCCGCCCACGGCGACGGCGACCACCTCGCTGGCCACCCCAGCTTCCTTGAGCCGCACCGCCTCCTCGATGGCGATTTCGCAAAACGGATTGACCGCCATTTTGACGTTGCTGAGATCGACGCCCGTGTTGTCGGGCTTGACCCGAACCTTCACATTCGCGTCAACGACGCGTTTAACCGGTACCAGTACCTTCATGCAATCCTCAAGATTGATTGCGCTTGCCGCGCGGTGGATGCTTGGGGAATTGTGCAGCAACATGCACAAGACATGATTGCTGCCTGTTTGACGGGTCCGTGGGGTGGTTCTACTGCACCAACGCCCCTCGCCGCCCAGCTGCGCCTATCCCTGACGCCGACCGCTCGGTCTTGGTGAGCGGATTTGCGGGGATACTAACATCGCGCAATTTGCTGCACAATTCCCCAGGCAGACATTCCCCAAGCTGACGATCAGCGTGGTGCGTTAGCCACTGTGCGAGTACCCGGCCCGGGCGTCCCACCCCGGACCGAGGGCATCCTGCCCTCGAAACGGCGCGAAGCGCCGTTCCTCCGTAAGCCCGACGAACACCCCGCGAGGCGCACGTGCGCCGACTCTCAGCAGGCAACCCCCGGCTACCCCGAAAACCCCGGCAAAACTCGCAGGGGGTTTTCGATGGCCAGCCCCGGTGTGCGCTCCAACAATCCGCCCCGGATGCCGCCTCCGGCTGGCCTCGCCGGAGGCCCGGAGGCGGTGGGAGCCAACCAGCCGGACACACGCACATGAACCCAATCAAGCGCCTCATTGCCCGCCACCTGCTGCCGGGCCGATTCCCTTCTCCATCGACGCCAACCCCGTCCGAGGATTTGCGGCGCGATGCCGGCGGCCCCTTGGCCGAACCGGAGCCGCAGCCTCCCGCCCGGCGCTTCGGACGCCGGTTCTGGCACTGGCGGGCGCTGGCGCTGGCGGTCGGCCTGATCGCCGGCTCCGCCGCTCACGCGGGGCTTTCCGCCTCGCCCAACCCGTCCTCCAACGGGTCGTACACGGTCTCCTGGACCGCCGTGTCCGG
>VYDB01000125.1 GCA_009843635.1 Gammaproteobacteria bacterium | reverse complement strand
AAAACCAACCGGAAACCTCAGCCAACCGCCGTCAGGACTTTTGAATAGCCCTGGTTCATTTGGGAGTTGACTTTTTTCATTTGGGTTTCGTATGTTTTCGTAGCGCCCGACGCTTCCCCGGGGCTGGCCGGTTCCGCAACCGATCGATGCGTAAGGAGGCCCGATGGCAGCGTCCGACACTCCGAATCCCAGCGGCCCGGCCGACGCCGCCGCGCTCGCCGCCGCGATCCTGCGCATCAGCGCGAGCCTCGACCCCGGCACGGTGCTGCGCGAGGCGGTCGGCGCAGCCCGCGGGCTAACCGGCGCCCGCCTCGGTGTCGTCGCAACGGTTGACGAGGCTGGCGCGCCCGATGGCTTCCTCCAGTCCGGCTTCACCGCCGAGGAGGCGGCGGAGGTCGCGGCCTGGCCGGATCGCGGGCGCCTGTTCGAACACCTGCGCGGGCTGTCCGCAACGCTGCGCGTGGACGACTTGGCGGCCTATGTCAGGGACTTAGGGCTGACGCCGACCCCAGCGCTGTCGCGCGCCTTCCAAGGCACGCCGATGCACTGCCGCGGCGTCAACGTTGGCAACTTCTTCCTCGCTGAAAAGGCGCGCGGCGGTGCGTTCACCGACACCGACGAGGCGGTGCTGGTGCTGTTCGCATCGCAGGCGGCATTGGCCATCGCCAATGCCCGCGCGCACCGCGCTGAGCGAAGTGCGCGGGCCGACCTTGAGGCCCTCGTGGAGACCTCCCCGGTGGGGGTCGTGGTGTTCGACGGCGTTGGTCGGCCGGTGACGTTCAACCGCGAGGCGCGGCGCATCGTCGAGAGCCTGCGCACGGCAGGGCATCCCCCGGAGCAGCTCCTCGAGATTATCACCTGCCGCCGTGCCGACGGCCGCGAGACCTCCTTCGCGGACTTCCCGCTCGCTGAGCGATTCGCTGCTCCCGAGACGGTGCGCGCCGAGGAGATGGTGCTCTCCGTGCCGGACGGACGCAGCGTGCGCATGCTGGTCAACGCCACGCCCATTCCCGGGACGGGCGACGTGGCGCGGTCGGTGGTGGTGACCCTGCAGGACCTCGCACCGCTCGACGAGATCGAGCGCCTGCGCACCGAGTTCCTGGGGCTCGTGGGCCACGAGCTGCGCACGCCGCTAACCGCTGTCAAGGGCGCCGCTGCGACACTGCTCGACGAGGTTGACGACCTGGAGCGCGAGGAGGTGCGCGAATTCTCCCGCATTATCGCCGAGCAGGCGGACCAGATGCGTGGACTGGTCGGCGACCTCCTGGACGCGGGGCGCATCGAGTCCGGCACGCTGTCCGTGGCGCCCGAGGCGACAGCCGTGGCCGCGCTGGTGGAGCGCGCCCGCAACGCATTCATCGGCGGCGGCGGTCGTCACGCCATCCTGGTTGACTTGCCGGACGGCCTGCCCGAGGTGCTGGCCGACCGGCGGCGCATCGCGCAGGTGCTGAACAATCTGTTCGCCAACGCAGCGCGCCACGCGCCCGAGGCGTCCGCCATCCGCGTCGCGGCGGCGGGCGAGGCGGGGCACGTCGCGATCTCAGTGGCCGACGACGGACCGGGGGTCCCGCCCGACCGGCTGCCGCACCTGTTCCGCAAGCACGTTGGCCGCGGCGGAACCGCCGGCCACGGTCTCGGCCTCGCGATCTGCAGGGGGCTCGTCGAGGCGCATGGCGGCCGTATCCGTTCCGACAGTCCCGGCCCAGGGCGCGGCACCACGATCACTTTCACCGTCCCGACGGCGGTGGGACCGGATACCGTGGTCGCCCAAATACCGCCGGACGAACAAGCCGGCGAGCCACCGCGCATACTGGTGGTTGACGACGACCCTCGCACCCTGCGCTTCGTGCGCGATGCGCTGTCGAAGGCCGGTTACGCGCCGCTTGTCACCGGCTCCCCGGAGAACCTGTCCGCCATTATCCGCGCCGAGGGGCCGCGGCTCGTGCTGCTCGACCTGCTGTTGCCCGGCAGCGACGGCATTGAACTGCTGCAGCAGGTTCCGGAGCTGGCCGCGGTTCCGGTCATCTTCATCTCCGGCTACGGACGCGACGAGACCGTTGCGCGTGCATTCGAGGCGGGCGCCGCCGACTACATCGTTAAGCCGTTCTCGCCCACTGAGCTGGTGGCACGCGTGCGCGCCGCCCTGCGCAGGCACGAGGAACCCGAGCCTTTCGCGCTCGGTGACCTTGCCATCCGCTATGATCGTCGCGAGGTGACAGTGGCTGGCCGGGCCGTGGATCTCACCACCACCGAGTACGAGTTGCTGCGCGTGCTGTCGCTGAACGCCGGACGCGTCGTGCCCTTCGATACACTGCTCGAGCGGGTCTGGACTGGACGCGCCGACGCCGACGTCAATCGGGTGCGGGTCTTCGTCAAGCAGCTCCGCGACAAGCTCGGCGACCCCGCCAACGATCCGGCTTGGATCTTCAACCAACGGGGCGTGGGCTACCGCATGCCGAAGCCCGACACGCCCAAACCCCGGTAGTCAGCTTCAGCTACGCTGTTCACGCAGTTTCGTTCGCAGGTCGGCGATGCGTTGGTTGAGCCGGGCGACAGCGGCCTCGTCCTCTTGACTGGTGAGGCGGCGGGCGTACTCAAGATGCTGAAGGGCCCGTTGGTAGGCGGCGTGCAGATAGAAGAACTGTGCCCGGGCCAAATGCACGCCGATGATGTTGCCCGCCAAGCCAGACACTTCGGCGAGGTTGTACCAAACGTCCACATCGTCCCGGTGGACGACGCTCTGGCGCTCCAGCACGGCTTCGGCTTCGCGATGGCGGCCCTCGGCGATCAGCGCCTCGGCGTGCAGCATGGCGAGGGGGGCGTTGTCCGGATTGATGGTCAGTTCCCGCTCCACGAGAGCGATGGCTTGATCGGTCTTTCCGGCTTGGATCAACACTTCGGCCAAGCTGGCGCTGTAGAGGATGTTGCGTGGGTTGGAGGTGAGGATACGATCGAGCAGGGGAATGGCTTCGTCGTGCTCCTCCGCTGCTGACAAGGCCAGCGCCAAGCCGTATTGGATGGCTTCGTCATCAGGCTGTTCCCGAAGCTCCCGCTCAAACACCTTCACCATCGATTCCGGGGAATCGGCGAAGTGCAGGCGCGCCCGGTTGCGCATCATCTGGTAGTCGAGCGAGCGCGGATAACGCCTGTTGCCGTACTGCAGAACTTGGCTGCGGGCGTCCGCGATCCGCGTTTCACTTAAGGGGTGGGTCAGCAGAAACTCCGGCGGCTTGCTGGTGAAGCGGTAGGCGCGGTGCATGCGCTCGAACATCCGCACCATGCCCTGGGGGTCGAGGCCCGCCCGCACTACCGTGTTCAGGCCCACCCGGTCCGCCTCCTGCTCACGGCCGCGGCTGTAGCGCAGTTGATTGGCCTGGGTCGCCGCCTGAACGCCGGAAACCGCCGCCATGCCGGCGTCGCCCCCGCCGATGGCACCGATCATGATGGCGGCCACCATTGCCGCCAGGGTGGGCAGGGTCTGCGCCCGCTGCACCTCGATGCCGCGGGCGAAGTGGCGCTGGCTTAAGTGGGCGAATTCGTGGCCGATGACGCTGGCGAACTCATGCACGTCCTCGGCATGCAGCATCAGGCCCAGGTTGATGCCGATGACGCCGCCGGGGGCGGCGAAGGCGTTGATCTGCTCATTGTCGATGAGGATGGCCTGCAGCACCGCCTCGCGCAGCTCGCTGTACTGGGCGAGCTCAGCCACCTGCTTTTCCACGTAGTACTTGAGGATGGGGTCATCGACGGTCGGCAGCGCCGCCCGCACCTGCTTGAGGAAATCCTCGCCGATGCGGCGCTCCATCTCGGGGGAAATCAGGCTGGAGGAGGCGTCACCCAAGGTCGGCAGATCGTTGCCGCCTTGGCCATGCGCCGCCCACGGCAGACTTAAGCCGGCAAGTAGGCAGGCAACGAAACTGCCGAGCCTCACGCTGTTCATGGCCGCAGTATAAGCTCATTCATGCGAGGGGCGGACCCCTCGCGCACCCCAAGCTGAAGGCTCTTTCATGCGAGGGGCGGCCCCTCGCGCACCCCAAGCTGAAGGCTCCTAGGGTGCAGCCGGCGGACTTGTGCGATACTCGCTTCATGTCCGAAGATCTTGTGGTCGTCGATGCGACCGGCCTCACTTGCCCGATGCCATTGCTAAAGGCCAAGAAGGCGTTGAACGGCATGATGGCCGGTCAGCGCTTGCGGGTGCTGGCGACGGATCCGGGCTCGGTGCGGGATTTCGAGGTCTTTTCGGCGCAAAGCGGGCACAAGCTGCTTGAGTCCAGCCAGGAAGGGGACACCTACCGCTACCTGCTCGAACGGAAGTAGTCTCAGGTTTCGGCTTCCAGGGCTTCGGCGGCCTCCAGCCAGCGCTGTTCGGCGGCCAGGAAGTCGCGGCGCAGGGTGGCTGAGCGGGCCAAGGTGGCTTCGAGGTCGGCTGCGGCGGTCTGCCGGTAGGTTTCCGGGTCAGCGATTTGCGCCTCCACGGCCTTGAGCTCTGCGCTGAGCGCCTCCATGCGCCGCTCATGGCGTTTGACCTCCTGCTTCAGTTGGCGAAGGGCGGCGCGGCTTTCCGCAGCGGCGCGGCGCAAGGCTTTCCGGTTCGGTGCGGAGCCGTCCCGCCGGGCGGGCTGCATCGCCCCGGCCTCGGGGACGCGGGCGACCTGCTCCCGGCGTTTTGCCGCATAGGCATCGAGGTCGTCCGGATAGGTCGATAGGCGCCCGTCCTCGATGAGCCAAAGCTCGTCGATGGCTCGCTGCAGCAGGGTTCGGTCATGGGCCACCAGGACCACCGCACCGGGATAGTCCTGCAACGCACGGGCGAGGGCGTCGCGCATTTCCAGGTCCAAGTGGTTGGTGGGTTCGTCGAGCACCAGCAGGGCGGGACGGCGCAAAGCGATGAGCGCCAGCACCAAACGCGCCTTTTCGCCGCCGGAAAGGCTGCTCGCCGCACGGCCAATCATGTCCGCTCCGAAGCCCCACTGGCCGAGATAGTTGCGCGCCTGCTGTTCGCGCCAGCCGGGCTCGGCCCGTTCGATGTGCTGCATGGGCGAGTGCCGCTGCTCCAAATCCTCGAGCTGATGCTGGGCGAAGTAGCCCACCTCGGCATGGCGGCCGCGCACGACTTCCCCGGAGAGCGGGGCGAGCGTTCCTTCCAGGCACTTCAGGAACGTCGATTTGCCGGCCCCGTTGGCGCCGAGCACGCCGATGCGGGCGCCGGGCAGCAGGGATTGGCTGATGCCGCGGATCACCGGCTGCCCGTCGTAGCCGAGATCCACATCGCGCAGGCTGATCAGCGGATGGGACATCCGGTCCGGTGCGCCGAAGGCGAAGGAATAGGGGCTGCGCACCTGCACCGCCGCCACCCGCTCCATGCGCTCCAGCGCCTTGATGCGGCTCTGCGCCTGCTTGGCCTTGGACTCCTTGGCGCGAAAGCGGCGGATGAACTGCTCCATGTGGGCAATCTCCCGCTGCTGCGCCTCATGCTGGCGCTGCTGGCGCACCAGGGCGTCGGCCCGCTGCCGCTCGAAGGCGGAGTAGCCGCCCCGGTACAGGGTGGCCCGTCCGTCTTCAATGTGCAGGCTGTGGGCGGTGGCTCGGTCCAGGAACTCGCGATCATGGGCGATGACCATCAGGGTGCCGGGAAAGCGGCGCAGCCAGCCTTCGAGCCAGAGCGTCGCTTCCAGGTCCAAGTGGTTGGTGGGTTCGTCGAGCAGCAGCAGGTCCGCCGGGGCCATCAGCGTCCTCGCCAGGTTCAGGCGGATGCGCCAGCCTCCGGAGAAGGCGGCGTGCGGCTTGTTGAATTCGCCGGGCGCGAAGCCCAAGCCGTGCAGTATGGTGCCGGCTTGAGCGGCGGCTTGGTAGCCGCCGAGGTCGTCAAAGCGCATGTGCAGTTCCGCCACCCGCTCCGGGTCGCCGTCCGGGTCGGCGGCGGCGAGTTCGGCTTCGACGCGCCGCAGCGCCCGGTGTCCGTCCAGCACGAATTCCAAGGCCGGCCGCTCGCTGGGGGCTAGGTCTTGTTGCAGGTGCTCGACCCGCCAGCTTCGGGGCCGAAGCAGATCGCCGCTCTCCGGGTGCAGGCGCCCTTGGAACAGTTCGAAGAGAGTCGTCTTGCCGACCCCGTTGCCGCCGACCACGCCGACCTTCTGCCCGGCATGCACGGTAAAGGTCAGACCTTCGAAGATGGCCCGTTCGGCCCTCCTGAAAGTGATGTCCAGGGCTTGCAGCACGGCGCTGCGAAAAGCGGGCCGGTCAGCCGGTCAGGCGGAAAGACGGTGGGGCTGCGGGCCTTTTGACCCCCCGGCTGCAGCAGGCCCCTGCCCGCCGGAAACCAATCTGGCCCGTTCGGGCATGCCGTGGCGGGCTTCGCGGGAGGGTCGCCCAGCGGCCAAGGGGCGGGGTTGGGCAGCCCGTGACGGCAGTTGCGCCTCGACCCAATGGATCAGCGCCCGCCAAGCGGTCATTTCCTTGCGGGCGGCACGGACATCGAACAGATCCGCCACCCCAAGCCCGGCTCCCATCGCCTCGCCATACAGCGGACTGTCGCGCAAGGTGACGGCTACCGGGACATTCAGGCAGCCCAGGAAGTGCATCAGGTGGGCCTGCGCCGGGGTGTTGTGCTGCACCCGGTTGGCGATGACGCCCACCGGAAGCGGCGCGGCGCGGAATTCGGGCCGCGTCATGAGCGCGGTGATGAACCGCTCGCCAGCCCGAATGTCGATTGCGGACGGCAGCATCGGCACCAGGATCAGGTCGGCCATTGCCACCAGTTCACCAGCTTCCCGCTCGGGGTCGTGGACCAGCCCGTCGATGATGATGCGGTCCAGCGCTGGCCTGCCGCTAGATGCCAATTCGACTAGGGGCGCATCCGCGGGCCGCTGCGCGGTCCAATGGGCGCCCGAACCTTGGCCATCATTGTCGACCAATGCCACGGCCACGCCCCGCGCCGCGTAGGCGGCGCAGAGGTTGGTGGCCACCGTGGTCTTGCCGCAGCCCCCCTTGGCGTTGACGACCAGTATTCGGTAGCACTGCTCCGATCTTGGCGTTTCGACCGTTTGCGTTTTCAAGTGTCACCCCCGCATCTGACGGCGGAGTTTCTTTCCCGACGGCTGAATATAGCACCGCCGGTGCGCTTTTGTCTTTTCGGGTCGCCAGCCACCGGAAAGGCGTGCGCCGAGCATTTCGCATTGATGAACCGACCGAAACCCGCCAAAATCGCGCCTCTTTGGTTGGTTGACTTGAGGTTGGCGCATGGCCGGTTCGGACATTGAGCATTTTGAGGTCATCATCGTCGGCGCCGGGGTTTCCGGCATCGGCGCCGCCTGCCACCTGCGGCGGCAGTGCCTGGACCGAACCTTCACCATCCTGGAGGGCCGTGACGCAATCGGCGGCACTTGGGATCTGTTCCGCTATCCCGGCATTCGCTCCGACAGCGACATGCACACCTTCGGCTACAACTTCAAGCCGTGGCTTAATCCCAAGTCGATCGCGGATGGGCCGGCGATTCGGGCCTACGTCCATGAAGCGGCAGCGGAGCATGCCATCGGCCCCCACATCCAGTTCCGCCAGCGGGTTGCTGGCGCCGCTTGGTCGAGCGCTGACGCGCGTTGGACCGTTGAGGTCGAGGACGCCGAATCTGGGACTAGGCGCCGCTTAAGCTGCGGCTTCCTGTTCATGTGCGCCGGCTACTACAGCTACGACCAACCCCACCGGCCCGACTTTTCCGGCATCGAGCAGTTTCAAGGCCCGGTGATCCATCCCCAACACTGGCCGGAAGGCCTTGACTACAGCGGCAAGCGCATCGCGGTGATCGGCAGCGGCGCCACCGCCATGACCCTGGTGCCGGCCATGGCGGAGCAGGCGGCCAAGGTGACCATGATTCAGCGCTCGCCCACCTACGTGGTGTCGCGCCCGGATCGGGACGCCATCGCCAACGGCCTGCGCAAGGTGCTGCCGGAGCGGCTGGCCTACGCCATCACCCGCTGGAAGAACGTGTTGATGCAGCATTACTTCTACCACCGCACCCGGGTGGCGCCGGAGAGGATCAAGGCCAAGCTGCTCGCCCAGGTGCGCAAGCACTTGGGGGCCGGCTACGATGTGGACAGCCACTTCACGCCCAGCTACTACCCTTGGGACGAGCGCCTGTGCCTGATCCCCAACGCCGATTTGTTCAAGGCCATCAACGGGGGCCGGGCCGAGGTGGTCACCGATGGCATCACCGGCATCACGGCCAACGGCGTGCAACTCGAATCCGGCCGGCACGTCGACGCCGACATCCTGGTCACCGCCACCGGCTTGACCCTTGAGGTGCTCGGCGGCGTCAAGTTCGAGGTCGATGGCGAGCCGGTCCACTTCCCGGACACCCTCAACTACAAGGGCATGATGTACTCCGGCGTGCCCAACCTCGCCAGTGTTTTCGGCTACGTCAACGCCTCCTGGACCCTGCGCGCGGACCTGACCGCCGAATACGTCTGCCAAGTGCTCAACCGCATGCAGGAACTCGGCATGCGCCAATGCGTGCCAAAGCTCCGCGAAGACGATGGCGAAATGGGCATTCAGCCTTGGATCGTGGGCTTCGCCCCGGGCTACATCGCCCGCGCCATGCACCGATTCCCCAAGCAGGGCGACCGCGACCCGTGGCGCAACACCCAAAACTACCTGCAGGATCGCAAGATGGTGCGCCGCGGAACGCTGGAGGACGGCGCGCTGACGTTCAGCAATCCGGTGCCCGGCGAAAGCGAGGCCGCAGCGCCACCGTCCCCGGGGGAATCCACCCGCGAAGCGGCTTAGGGAGCCTGCTCCGGGGCAAAGGCGAACAGCAGGTTGCCGGCCATGCGGTCGCCGAAGAGGTATCCGGAGTTGACCAGCACATGGCCTTCGGCAACCACCGGGCCGTCCGCGTCGATTGAGCCGCCGTGGCCCTCCTCGCCCGAGACCGTGACGAAGGGGCGGTTGGTGTCGAAGTCCCACAACAGTTTGCCGTCCGCGGCCCGGTAAGCCCGGAGGTGGCCGTCGAAGGCGCCTGCGAAGACCACGCCGGGCATGGCGGTGACGGCTGCGGAAAAGCCCGGATCGCAAGCCGGGCGATCTTCGTCCGCGCAGCCATCCAGCGCCGGGGCGTACCACAGGATTTCGCCGTTGGCCGGGTCGAGGGCGAACAGCCCCGGCTTCGCCTCGCCCTGTTCCAAGCCGGTGAACACCGTGTCCGCGTTGGGGGCGTAGATGCGCCCCTCGCCGGCCGCCATGCCCCAATGCACGCCGCCGGCAAAGCCGCCACGCCCGATGCGCGTCGTCCACAGGCGCTTGCCGCCAGCGTCCGGATCCAAGGCGAACACGTGGCCGGACTTCTGTCCTGCCACCAGGATTTCCTTGCCGTCGTGGAGTCGCACCAACATGGGCGAAGCGCCGATGTCGAGGTCGGGGCCGTTTTCCTCGGGGCAGTTCTCGCCGCCGCCAATGAAGCAAGCCATGTTCCAGGCATCCCGCGCCAAGGCTTGGTGGGACCAAGCCAAACGGCCCGATTCCAGGTCAAACGCCAGCACCGCATCGCTGGTGTCCACCGCCGGCGAGGTGTAGGACTCGCCGGTGCCCGCATAGAGCAGCCCACGCTGGGAATCCAGGGTTGGACTGTTCCAAATCGGAGCGCCGGCCGGAGCGAAGCGCTGCGCGCCGGTGCTGTTCCTGCCCACCGGTGCGGGCTCTTCGGCGATGGAGCGGGCGGTCCAGAGAATGCGGCCATCCTTGGCGTCCACGGCGGTGACGCCGCCGCGAAAGGTGCAGCAGGGATAGCCGGGGTCAGCGGCGCTGGCCCATTCCTTCGAGGACAACGGCGCATAGACCCGGCCTTGGTGGTAGCGAGGCGATCCGGTCAGGGTCACGTCCGGGTGCTGATCCACCTGCGTTCGCCAGATGAATGCGCCATCCGCGGAATCCACGGCGTAGAGCGCGCCTCTAATGTCGCCAAAGAAAAGCCGTTTCCCGGTTTCATCCGCCGTGATGGCGGAACGCACTTCAACATCGGCCTTGAACGTCCAGTGGGCGCAGCCGCTCTCCAGGTCCAGCGCATAGACGGTGCCATCCTGGCTGCCGACGTAAACCACGCCGCCCTGCACGCTCGGCTGGCTGCGGGCGCGGCTGGCGCCGGGGTAGGCGAAGACCCATTTGACGGCCAGCCGGGGCACGTCTTCAGCGCCGAGGCCGGCGATGGCGGCGGGCACGAAACGGGTGTTCTCCAGATTAAAGCCCCAGCCAGCCAGCGACGGCGGGCTGGGCGAAACCGGGCTTGAGGAATCGCCGCAGCGTTTCACGGGCACGGCACCCGGCGTTGCGCCGCCAAGATAGTCGGCCAGCGCCCGCCGCTCGGCATCGCTCAAACCCTCGACATGCTCGCGCATCGTCCCTTCGGTGATGCTGGCGTAGATGGGTTCGGCACCCATGATCTGAAAGGTCACCAAGTGCGGCGCCCGGGGCACGTTGCCCTGATGGCAGTGGCTGCAGCGGGCCTCGAAAAGCTGCGCCGGTGTGGTTGGCTCGACGGCTTCCGGCGCTTGGGAAACAGCGAGCGCAACCGCCGCAGCCGCGCCCCACCAGCGGCGGGTCAAGGCGTCACACCTGGTTCGTTGTAGTTCCAGATGTGCTTGAGCACCCGCCAGGAGCCGTCCTCCTGGCGGCGCATCACGTCCAGGAACTTGCGCAGGCTGCTGATGCGCTCGCTGCTGCCCTTGGGCATGCGGTGGATGATGTAGTCGTAGCGGGCGTAGGCGAGATCGCCGTCCACCTCGACCGTGCCGGGGTCAACCACCTCGATCTCGAAGCGGTCGTGCTCGAACACCGGCCCGAGGAACTGCCCGTAGTGGTCCCGCCCTCGGATGGGCGGGGCATCGGTGGGCAGCAACTCGACATCGGCGTCAAGCACCGCTAGATAGCCGGAGATGTCGCCCGCCTCCACGGCTTGGTTCCACGCCGCCTGCAGGGCGCGGATGGCAGCGGCATCCGCAGCCGGGTCGGCGGCGAGCGGCGCGGCACCCAGCAAAAGCAACGAATAAGCGAAAGCTGACGCAATTCTCATAACTTCGACCTCCCACCTCAATGTTAGACGCTTGGTCATCCTCATGCCATGCCGAGTCTTGTCCAATCAGGAATGAGCCTGAAGAGGGGGCGGATTTCCAGCGGAA
>VYDB01000131.1 GCA_009843635.1 Gammaproteobacteria bacterium | reverse complement strand
CAAAACCAACCGGAAACCTCAGCCAACCGCCGTCAGGACTTTTGAATAGCCCTGCATTTTCCGCGCACCCCGAAGAGTTAAATTGACCTAAAAGATGATATATAGTTGACAGTTTTAGGGTGAGCCGGAGGAAAGCATGAGCATGTTTGACAAACGCAGCGCAAAGGAACCGAGCGACGCTGGCCAGGCAAGGCGATCGCAACAAGCATCCCCTGCGGCCAAGCCAGAGCCCCAAGCTGTCGCCATTGTCGGCCCGGGGATCAACGTTTCGGGCGAAGTCAGCGGCAACGAGGATCTGTTCATAGATGGCAAAGTGGAAGGGACCATCGATCTGCGCGACAACGTCGTCACTGTCAACCAATCCGGCGAAGTCCGGGCCAACATCACCGCTTCCACGGTGAACGTCAGTGGCCGGGTTGTGGGCGACATCGTGGGCATCGAGCAAGTGGTGCTCACCAAGAGCGCTTGGGTGCTGGGCAATGTCATCGCGCCTCGGGTGAACTTGGAAAGCGGCGGCAAGTTCAAGGGCACCATCGACACGGACTCGGTTGAGAAAGCGGAAAAAGTTGAACAAAAAGAGGCGCAAAAGCCGAAAGCCAGCAATCAGCAATCGCCGACTCAAGCCGCCGCACCTTTAGCTGCCGCATCCGTAAAGGCCGAGGCTGCGTCCGTCAAACGCGCAGTGCCGAGCCCACGAGAGAGCGCCGCGCGGACTTAATGGCGGGAGCTTCGTGACTTTCACATCGGGAACAGCCCTTGAGTTGCCAGCAGGCCAACGATCCTTTGCAATTGAAACCGCGTTGCTGGCATGGGTCTTTGAAGGCATAAGCCAATCAAGCCGGTTCAACGTCCTGGATGTCGGCCCCGCCATGCCCCGGACGATCGAGTTCTTCACTTCAAAAGGCTGCCGGGTGCACATCGCAGATCTCTTCAGCGGCAGCATCATCGAGCAGCAGCAACACTTGGACCAAGATGCCCTGACGGCTCGCTTTGAGGAAGCCCTGTGGATGGTTGATGAACCCCTGCAAGCCTGCTTGCTGTGGGACTTTCCGAACTATCTCGCTCCTGCCGCTTTAGAGGCCTTGAATCGAGCCCTGAGACCTTGGGTGACGCCTGGTACCAGAGCGCATGCATTTGCCGCGCTAAAGCGCTCAGCGCCTCTCATGCAGCATCAATACGATATTCTCAGTGCCAATGAAGTGATCCAAACGTCGGCACAGCAACGCACCCCTGCCCCATATCCCCATTCTTGGCAGCGATTGGACGACACTCTGGATTTGTTCGATATCGATCGAGGCGCGTTGCGGACCGGAGGGCTGGTCGAAGTCATCCTCCAAGGCGCGTCTCGGCAATCCGCGCAGCCGCCGCAGGCCAACGGAAACGTCGATCACATCCCGCCGCGCCCATCGGTGAACGCAGAGCAACGTTCCCGCCCCGTCCGCCGAACCAAGCCCCACCCCCATCCCAGCCCTTCGCGCGTTGTCTGCCATTAAGTCGCGAACACATGTTCGTCGGCGTACATGGGGACTACCACTGGGAACTTCGCGGCGGCGAGCTCCGGGTCAGCAGCGCCAACCCCCGGCTAGGACTTCTCAAGTCCTACCCAGCCCCAACGGCGTTCAACAACGCCGAACAGGCGCAATGGTTCGTCCAAGGGCGAATCGACATGAATGCCGAAGAGCTGGCCGCAGCGGCAAAAGCCAAGTCCAAGCAAGCAGTTTCATAGTCCAGCCCCGCGCATCACCAGCCCCAGTTCACTCGGGGTTTCAAACTCCGACTCCACAACCAGCCCGTGGCGCTTGGCGAACGAGCCAAGGACCGCCCGTTCCCGCCGGCTAATGTCTTGGCGCCGAGCCAGCGCTTGCCGGGAACCGGTGACAACCAACCAGTCCGCAGGCGTATCCGCCAGCGTCGCCAGCAAGCGAGGCTGCTGCCGCGCAACCACAGGCACCAGCTTGAGCAGGAAGGCCGCATCATAACGCTTGATGCCGGTTTGGTTCTCCAAGGCTTCCCAGCCATCGCCAATGTCCCAAACGCAGCCTTCCAAACCCCCCGGCGGCACTTGACCGCAGGCGTTCACGGCTTCAATGCAACGCGCATCCCGGTCGCAGGCCACGTAGCGCCGGAAGCGGTCGCCAACCCGGTCGAACGGAAACAGCAGAGGCATCAGGCCACAACCGACGTCCAACAGCGTGGCGCAATCGCGCCAAACGGGTTGGGTGCGCTCCAGGAAGTCGTCCAAGTCCGGCCACCGCTCGGCGGTGCTGGCATGGCTGCGGGCCAAGGCCTCGCGCGCCGCTTGGCTTTCCGCACCCGCGGCATCGCGGCGCAACCGTTCAAGCCCTTTGGAAAACTCGTTGGATTCTTGGCGATAGCGCCGCAGGCGGTAGTAGATGTCCTTCTTGGCCTGTGACGCCGCCTGCCGATAGAGACGGGTGCGGGCCAAGGCGCGGGTTGAGGGGGTCTTCCGGGCCAGCGCCCGCAACGCCTGGTGGCTGCGCCACGCCCGTTCGATGCGGCCGCGCGCCTGGTCTGCGCCGATGCGGTAGCGCTGGGCCGCCTCCTGCGCCAACCGCTCCGCAAGTTGCGCCAGAACCGGCTCCAAGGGGTCACTCATGCAGGGCTTCCCAAGTGGGGGCCAGCCGGCTCTCCGGAAACCAACGTTGGTGGATGTCAAGCAACTCCTCCAGGTGGCTGTCCAGGTCCCCGCCCCGCTCCAGCAAGGCGCGTAGTTCCCTAACTGTATGGCAGATCGTCCACAGGTTGTGCGCCTTGAGCGCTTCGAAGTCCGCGAACACCGCCTCAATCGCCGGCGCTTCCGCGCATTGCGGGCAGGCGCAGCGGAACTCGCCCGCCAGCAGCCTTCCCGGATCGGGCAAAGCGCCGTAGGGAGTCATGTACCAGCCTCCGCGCGCATAGTGTGCATAGGAGGACGAGTCAAAGACATCCGCCCCCAACGCCAGCATGAAGGGCAGTTCCACCGGCTCGCCGGCACCGTAAACGTGCATCGGCACTTGCTCGCCGATCAACCGGCGCGCATCGCGCAGCACGGCACCGGCAAAGTCCAAGCTGTGCGCCCGGTTAAAGAAAGGCACTAGGCTGCCAATGGCCAGATATTCGACTCCAAGCTCGGCCATGTGGGCGGCGCTGTCGCGGCGGAGATCCAAGAAACGGCCGCCCTGCTGCACGCCCGCCACCAAGCCGCGCTCAGCAATGGCCAGCGCCTGGCGCACGCGCTTGTGCGTGGTGCGCATCTTGCCGAGCGCCGTGTTCCGCTTATCCCCTGGTGGCGTGATAAGGTCCAGCGGCGAGATGATGTCGCTGCCGATGCGATCCTGAAAGCGCACGATGTCCGCATTCTTCAGGTACAGCCGCCGGGTCAGTCCCTGAAAGGCCCCGGAGTCGGTGGCGATCAGACCCGCAAAACCAACATGGGCCTTGAGTGAAGACGGGCCGGTGAGCCGTTCACGCAATTCTCGCTGCTTGTAGAGGAAGTAGGCGTTGACGATGCAGCCGTCGATTTCTTCGCGGGCCAATTGAAACACCGGCTCCCGAGGTTGGTAAACCGGAAGGAAGATGGGCAAGGCGCGACGGACTCCATCCTTGGTCAACAACGTCCGCTGGCCGCGGATTGAGTCCGGGCTCACCGGGCCGGCGCCCCCGCCCGTGCAACGCTCACTTCCGGCAGACGCAGCAAGCCCACCGCCCCGATGGAAAGGACAATCCCGACAATCACCGTCACGAACGCCGCTTGGTAGCTGCCCGTGGCGTCGAACACCAGTGAAGCGAAAGGAAAGCCGAACAGCGTGAACGGCGTGGTCAGCGGCGTCATCAAACCCATCACCCGGGCAAAGGCCGCCCGACCAAAGAGCGTGCCGATGAAGACCGTCCACATCGGCATGCCCGCGCCATAGCCGAGCCCGTAGAAGAAAGCCGCAACCATCAGCCCGGCGGGATTCGCCAACATCACGATCAGCGACAGGCCGACGATCTGCGATGCCAACGCGGCGGCCATCAGGAGCCGCTGGTTCAATACATCAGCCAAGACGCCGAACAACGGCTTGGCCAAGGCTGCCATCAGCGTGGCCAAGGCCACCACCGAGGAGGCTTGGGCGGCGGACAAGCCCATGTCCGTGAAGTGAGCGTGCAGGGCGAGCAACACGGCACCGACCCCGAAAAAACTCGGGCCAACGATGGCCACGAGCAACCAGATGCGGCGGTCCCGAAGCGCCCGGGCGAAAGTCCACGCGGAAACCGGCTCAATGCGCCCATCAGCGCTATCCGCAACCCCCTGCCCATCCGGCAGCAGGCCCTTGTCCTCCGGGCGAAAGACCGCAACCTTCCACACCAAGGGGATCAGCACCGCGCTCAAACCGAGCCCCATCGAAGTCACCGCCCAGCGCCAGCCTTGGGTCTCCACCAGCCAGGACACGATCGGCACCATCACCGCGCCAGAGATGGAAATGCCGAGCTGGGAGATGCCCAAGGCGGTGCCCCGCCGCTTGACGAACCAGTTGGCGATCATCGCGTTGCTCGGCAAGGGGCCGATGAGGGTGCTGGCCACGGCTAGCAGGAGGCCGAAGGCCAAGTAGAGATGCCACAGATGCCGGACCTGCCCGAAGCCGACAAATCCCAGCAGCAACGCCGCGAGGCCGAAGGCGAGCACCTTGCGGATGGGTGTGCGCAGGATCAGCTTGCCCACCCAAGGGCTTAAGACAGCCACCACCAAGGTCTGCAGGGAGAAGGCCAAGGATACGGCGAAGCGATCCACCTCCAGCGCTTCGCTCAAGGGCTTCTGCAGCACGCCGTAGGTGTAGAACATGCCCCCAACAGTGAACTGGGTCATGAAGGTGAAGCCGACGATGGACCAGCCGAAGAAAAACGTTCGCGGCGCACCAGGGGGAGTGCTCAAAGATAGCCCCTTTCGATTCAGGCCCGTCATTCTATAGACTTGCCTTGTTTCGGCACAGGTGAACACGATGGAAATGGAGCTGCGGTCTAGGCCGCGCTGGTGATGAAGGGGGACTCAGCGGCAACCCCGCCGGAGCGTTTGGGCCGGTTTTTCGCTGCGATTGAGGAGAAGCTGGTGGATGGGCGGGAGGCGAACCAGCGTCAGTGTCGAGAGCTTTTTCATCAGCTTGAACCTCGGCTAGCGGCGGCCCGCGAGCTCGACCGCGAGCTGAATCATCATCTCGCGCACCGTTTCAACGTGTTTCGCTATCTTCGGGATGACGAACTCGGCCTCTCCCGAATCATCGCAGATCTGCTAGATCCGAAGGCAGCGCATGGCCAAGGGCCGCAGTTTCTGCGGTTGTTTCTGGGCGGTTTGAGTGTGAATCTGAGCTTTTCCGACACCGAACTCAGCGAAGCCACGGTAGTCGTTGAGCACCCCATCGAAGAAAATCGGCGTATCGACATCTATGTGAAGATTTCATCCGGTGGGAAGCGATACTGCCTCGCCATCGAGAACAAACCCTATGCTGGCGACCAGTATGAGCAAGTAAAGGACTACCTGAAGCACTTGGCTGCACGATTCGACCCAGATTCGTTCCATCTGATCTACTTGTCACCTACTGGCGAACCACCGAGCGAAAAGAGCCTGCCTAAGGCAGAGCTTACGTGCTGGCACGGTCGTCTGCTCATCATGCCCTACCATCATCGGCACACCGACGAGGATTGGACTGACAGGGAAGGGAAACGGGACGAGTTCAGGGATTTCCGAACGCCCTCCTCGCTCACCCAGTGGCTTGCCGATTGTCGCGCTCAGTGCGAAGCCCAACGCTTGCGTTGGTTCCTAGACGACGCCGAATCCTATTGCCGAAGAACCTTTGGAGACACCGATATGGCAAGCGATCTTGAAACCAAAACCGTGCTGGAACTCCTGGAATCGGAGCCCAATCACCTTGAAACCGCTCGGGTGGTCTATGAGTCTTGGCCAGCGGTGAGGGACAGGATATGCGAGGAATTTCTGAAGCACCTGTGTGATCGCATGGGAAAAGGGCTAAAGGAGTTTAAGCAAGACATTCGCGTTGAGCCGGGTTACGAAGGCAGAGGGACGGGCGCCCTGAATCGACTCAGCATCTACCGCCCATCCTGGCCTGAGCATCAGGATGAAGACTCTGTCGCGCAAGGGAGAACGGCTATTCGACTACGCGCTGGAACCGGCAACTCATGGACTTGGTACGGAGTTTGGTCGCCCAATCGGACCCTTGAAGGCAAGCTTCGAGCCGCGTTTCCGGATTTCAAGGCCCCAGATGACGGGTATCCAGTATGGAGATACGTAGAGTCAGGTTTGTCCGATTGGGACCAAATGGCCTCCAAGCTTGCCCATGAGTCCAAGGCGATTGGTGGCAAAATCACCGACTTTTACGTTGAAACCCTTGTCGAATTCGCCCAAAGGGCCATTCCGATAATCGACGAAGTCGAGAGTTCCTAGCGCTCTCAAGGGTGCCTCGCCTGCCGAAGGCCTTGCTGTCGTCCTGCAACTCTACTGAGCGTTCACACCACCTTCATCACTCATCCAAGTCTCAACGGACAGTCCCGGCACCCGCCGAAACTCGGACAGGTTGTTGGATATGAGCGGCATGTCAAAGGAGAGTGCGTGCGCGGCGATCCATAAGTCGTTGGGGCCAATCAATTTTCCATTGTCTTCGAGGTCGGCGCGCAGCTGCCCATATCGGCGCGCCACTTCGGCGTCCACATCCAAGACCTGAACGGCGGCAAGCCAGTGGTCAAGCGCCGCCCGGTTCTCCTTCACCTTGACCGAACGGCGTACCCCGGTTTCCAACTCGCCGAGCACCACCATGGAGATTCCGCAATCGCGCAGGCGTATCTTCGGCTTGAAGCCCGGGGCCTCTTCCATTGCGAAGATGCAGGTGTCGGTGTCGAGCATGACCCTCACACGAAGCGCTCCCGGCTTTCGAGCGGCGGCAGGCTGCTGCGCGCTTCGGCAACCGCAGCCGCGAAGTCCGCGCCCGCCTTCGGCGCGTTTTCGAAATAGTCGTCCCAGTCCTCATAGATTGGGCTGAGAATCACGTGGCCTCCTTCCCGTCGGATGGCGACCCGATCGGTGTCAAATCGAAACTCCTTGGGCAATCTCACGGCTTGCGATCTGCCGTTCATGAAAACTCGCGCTGTCTTGCAACGTTCGACTCGTTCTGGTGACCTCATATTCTTCTCCTCCACGCACGGGACCGACCCTGCAATTGATCCAGCAAAGTTAATGGGAATGGATATATATTAGCAATATATATCATACGCGGATACAGTGCCCGCCAGCCCAACACTACGCCAACAGCCGTTCCTCGCGGATGCTGCGGATTTGGTCTCGAACGGTGGCCGCCTCCTCGAACTCCAGGTTCTTGGCGTGCTCCAGCATTTGGCTTTCAAGCTGCTTCACCAACTTGCCGAGAGCCTTGGGATCGTCCGGCAGCTCCACGGGGGCGGCGCCGCGCTGGCGAGTTCGAGTGGCCTTGCGAGCCGCGCCGGGGGCTTGGTGGCGGGCACCTTCCATGACATCGGCCACCTGCTTCCTGACGGTCTGCGGGGTGATGCCGTGGGCTTCGTTGAAGGCGACCTGCTTGGCGCGGCGGCGCTCGGTCTCGGCGATGGCCCGGTCCATGGAGCCGGTGGCCTTGTCGGCGTAAAGAATGGCCCGGCCGTTGACGTTGCGGGCAGTGCGGCCGATGGTCTGGATCAGGGAGCGCTCCCCGCGCAGGAAGCCTTCCTTGTCCGCATCCAGGATGGCGACTAGGGACACTTCCGGGATGTCCAGGCCCTCGCGCAGGAGGTTGATGCCGACCAGCACGTCGAATTCGGCCATGCGCAGGTCGCGGATGATCTCCATGCGCTCCACGGTGTCGATGTCGGAGTGCAGGTAGCGCACCCGGACGCCGTGATCGTCCAGGTAGTCGGTCAAGTCCTCCGCCATGCGCTTGGTCAGGGTGGTGACCAGCACCCGCTCGCGCCGGCCCACCACGGCGTTGATTTCACCAAGCAGGTCCTCAACTTGGGTCGATGCCGGACGCACGATGACCTCCGGGTCCACCAGCCCCGTGGGCCGCACCACCTGCTCCACCACCTGTCCGGCAAACTCGGCTTCGTAAGGGCCCGGGGTGGCGGAAATGAATAGGGTCTGCGGGCTCATCCCCTCCCATTCGTCAAACCGCAACGGCCGGTTGTCGAGCGCCGACGGCAGACGAAAGCCGTATTCCACCAACGTCTCCTTGCGCGAGCGGTCGCCTTTGTACATGCCGCCGATCTGCGGAACCGTAACGTGGGATTCATCGATCACCAGCAAGGCGTCCTTGGGCAGGTAGTCGAACAGCGTCGGCGGCGGCTCGCCCGGCTCCCGGCCCGACAGGTAGCGGGAGTAGTTCTCGATCCCCGAGCAGTAACCGAGCTCGGCGATCATCTCGAGGTCGAAGCGGGTGCGCTGCTCCAAGCGTTGCGCCTCCACGAGCTTGTTGTGCTCGGTCAGATGCGCCAAGCGTTCGCGCAGTTCGTCCTTGATGTCATCAAGCACGCCCAAAATGCGGTCCCTCGGCGTCACGTAGTGGGTCTTCGGGAACACCGTAAAGCGTGGCACCCGGTCGATGACTTCGCCGGTGAGGGGGTCAAAAGTCGAGAGGTTCTCGATTTCATCGTCGAACAGCTCCACCCGCACTGCCTGCGCTTCCGATTCCGCAGGAAAGATGTCCACCACGTCGCCGCGCACCCGGTAGGTGCCGCGCTGAAAGGCCATGTCGTTGCGCGTGTACTGCAATTCCGCCAACCGCGTGAGGATGTAGCGTTGATCGACACGGTCGCCCCGGTCGAGGTGCAGCACCATGCGCAGGTAGGATTGCGGGTCGCCCAAGCCGTAGATGGCGGAGACCGAGGCAACGATCAAGGTGTCGCGCCGCTCAAGGAGCGCCTTGGTGGCCGACAGCCGCATCTGCTCGATGTGGGCGTTAATCGAGGCATCCTTCTCGATGTAGGTGTCCGAGGCGGGCACATAGGCCTCGGGCTGGTAATAGTCGTAGTAGGAGACGAAGTACTCCACCGCGTTGTGGGGAAAGAACTCGCGGAACTCTCCGTAGAGCTGGGCGGCCAGGGTCTTGTTCGGCGCCAGCACCAGCGTCGGCCGATTCACCGCCGCCACCACGTTGGCGACGGCAAAGGTCTTGCCCGAGCCGGTGACGCCAAGCAGGGTCTGGTGGCTCAAGCCAGCCTCCAAGCCCTCCACCAGCCCGGCAATGGCCGACGGCTGATCACCCGCCGGCTGATAGTTGGCAACCACTTCAAAGTCTGCAACCGCCTGGGTCATAAGCATGGAACCCGTCAATCCAAGCAACTCATCATTTTGACGCGGAATCCGTTAGAATGCCGCACCTTTCGCTTCTGGGCCAATCCGGCTCCGCCAGCCCTATATGTCGCAGCAACTCGCCGAAAAAAACAGCCATGTCGTACGCTTCGCCGGTGACTCCGGGGACGGCATTCAGCTGCAGGGTCAGCAGTTCACCATCGCCTCGGCGCTGGCCGGGCACGACCTGTCCACCTTGCCCGACTTCCCGGCTGAGATACGCGCGCCGGCCGGCACCCGCTACGGTGTTTCGGCCTTTCAGATCCAGTTCGGCGCCGAGCGCATCACGACACCGGGCGATGCGCCCGACGTGCTGCTGGCTTTCAATCCGGCAGCCTTGACGGTCAATCTGCCCCACTTGGAGCCGGGGGCGCTCATCATCGTCGATGACAGCGCCTTTTCCGCGCAGCGGCTGAGGCGTGCGGAGCTGACCGCCAATCCCCTTGAAGACGGCAGCCTCAATGACTTCCATGTTTGCCGCGTGGACATCTCCCACCTGACCCTGGAGGCGGTGAAGCCCTTCGGCCTCGGCGCCAAGGATTCCGCACGCTGCAAGAACTTCTGGGCGCTGGGCTTGGTGCTGTGGATGTTCGACCAGCCCCGGGACGCCACCGCCCGTTGGATTCAGGCCAAGTTCGCCAACAACGAAGCCGTGCGCAATGCCAACCTGGCGGCCCTCGCCGCGGGCCACGCCTACGGCGAAACCGCCGAACTGCAGCACATCCTCTCCCAGCATCCCATTCCCGAAGCGCCCCTGGAGTCGGTTGCCTACCGAACCATCACTGGCGCGGAAGCCCTGGCCTTGGGACTGACCGCAGCCGGAGAGCTGGCCGACATCGAACTGCTGTTTTGCTCCTATCCCATCACGCCGGCCTCCGCCTTGCTGCATCACTTGACCGGCTTGGGCGAAGCCGGCGTCGCCACGTTTCAAGCCGAGGATGAGATCGCCGCCATCTGCGCCGCCATCGGCGCGTCCTATGCCGGCAAACTCGGGGTGACCTCCAGTTCCGGACCCGGCATCGCCCTGAAAACCGAGGCCTTGGGGTTGGCGGTTGCCGCGGAACTGCCCTTGGTGGTGGTCAATTCGCAACGAGCCGGCCCGTCCACCGGCATGCCGACCAAGACCGAGCAGAGCGATCTCTACCAAGCGGTGTACGGCCGCAACGCCGATACCCCCGTGCCGGTGCTGGCCACCCACTCCCCTGCGGATTGCTTTGCAACCGCCATAGAGGCGGTGCGCATCGCCTTGCGCCACATGACGCCCGTGATCCTGCTCACCGACGGCTACATCGCCAACGCCTCGGAGCTTTGGCCCATTCCCGACATTGACGCGTTCCAGCCCATCGCCAACCGCAAGCCCACGGCAGCGGCGGCTGCGGGCGTTTGGGAGCGGGATGCCGACGGCTTGGCCCGGCTCTGGGCGGCACCGGGCGATGCGCGCCACATCCATCGGGTCGGCGGCATCGAGAAGGACATCGAAACCGGCCACATCTCCTATGATCCCGCCAACCACCAAGCCATGACCGACCTGCGCGCAGCCAAGGTCGCCAAGGTGTCCGATCACCTGCCCGAGCAGGCCATCGAACAGGGGGTGCCCGGCGGCTTGGCGGTGGTGGCTTGGGGATCGACCTTCGGGGCGGTCTATCAGGCGGTCAAAGAGGCCTTGAGCGACGGGCTGGCCGTCGCGCAAATCCACCTGCGCCACCTCAACCCGCTGCCCCCCAACCTAGGCGAGCTGCTGGCGGGCTTCGAGGCGGTGCTAGTGCCGGAGCTCAACAACGGCCAGCTTGCCACCCTGCTGCGCGACCGCCTGCTAGTCGAGGTCGTGCAACTCAACCAAGTGTCCGGCCAGCCTTTCCCGGTCGCAGCCGTGAAAGCGGCCATCGCGGAGCACGCGCCAGCGCGGCTGGCGGAAGCCCGCCCCAAGGCGGCCGCGAACCAGGAGGGTCGTCGTGGCTGAACTCTCATTCAAGGACTTCGCCTCCGACCAGGAGGTGCGCTGGTGCCCGGGCTGCGGTGACTACTCCATCCTCAAGGCAGTGCAGCGCACCTTGGCCTCCTGTGGCGCCGAGCCAGCCAAGACGGTGTTCGTTTCCGGCATCGGCTGCGCCGCACGGCTGCCCTACTACATCGAATCCTATGGCTTCCACACCATACACGGACGGGCGCCAGCCATCGCCACCGGCGTGAAGCTGGCCAACCCGGAGCTCGATGTCTGGGTGATCACCGGCGACGGCGACGGCCTGTCCATCGGCGGCAACCACCTGCTGCATGCCCTGCGCCGCAACATCGATGTCAACATTCTGCTGTTCAACAACGAAATCTACGGCCTCACCAAGGGGCAGTACTCGCCCACCTCGCGCATCGGCACCACCAGCCCGTCGAGTCCGGGCGGATCGGTGGACTCCCCAGTGCGGCCCGGCGCCTTCGCCGTCGGTGCCGGCGCCACGTTCATCGCCCGGGGCATCGACATCGACCAGAAGGGCCTGCCCGGCATCCTTTCGGCCGCCCGCGCCCATCGCGGCGCAGCTTTCGTGGAAATCCTGCAGAACTGCATCGTCTACAACAAGGACGTGTTCGAATCCGTATCCAGCCGCAAGACCGCCGCCGACCACCAGATCCGGGTCGAGCATGGCCAGCCGCTGCTCTATGGCCCCAATCAAGACAAGGGCCTGCGCCTGAATCCAAAGACCCTGCAGCTCGAAGCCATCCAAGTTGGCGCGCAAGGGGCCGATGAGGTGCTGATCCACGACGAAACCAATCCGAATCTGGCGTTGATGCTGCTCAACCTTGCGCCCCCGCTGCCCACCGCCATCGGCGTGATCCACCGCCGCCAAGCGGAACCCTTCGAGCAAGCCTTCTGGAACGCAAAGCCCCGCGAAAGGCGACAACGGGTGGTCACCCTGCTGCACCAAGGGAACTTGGTCGATCACCGCGAGTGAGCGGTTGGGAGCCTTGGAGTTGGTCGGAGTGAGAGGATTTGAACCTCCGGCCCCTACGTCCCGAACGTAGTGCTCTACCAAGCTGAGCTACACTCCGACTCGCTGGCGGAAGCTATTCTAACGCAGACCACTGCTGTAGCATAAGCCGATGCGCCTTTTCGACCTGACCGGCAAGCACATCGCGGTAACCGGGGCCTCCTCCGGATTCGGGCATCACTTTGCGGGCGTTCTGGCCGAGGCCGGGGCGCGGGTGAGCCTAGGCGCCCGACGCACGGAGCGCATCGACGGCCGGGTCAAGGAGATACGGGCGCAGGGTGGGGAAGCCTTCGGCGCGCCCTTGGACGTCAGCAGCGCCGCCAGCGTGGACGGCTTCATCGAAGCGGCCGAGGCAGCTTTCGGGCTCATCGATGTTCTGATCAACAACGCGGGCGTCGAGGCCGGCGCCAAGACCTACACGATGATCGACGAGGCGGATTGGGACCGGGTGCTGGACACCAACCTCAAGGGCGTTTGGCTCGCCTCCAAGGCCTACACCGAGCGGGTGCGAACCAACGGACAGAGCGGCGGCAACATCATCAACATCTCCTCCATTACCGACCGGCGCACCATCAAAGGCCAGTTTCCGTACGCCGTCTCCAAGGGCGCGCTGACTCGGCTCACGGAAGTCATGGCCTTGGAGGCCGCCAAGTTCGGCATTCGGGTCAACGCCTTGGCACCCGGCTACATCCTCACTGACGTCAGCCGCCTGCTGCTGGAGAGCGACCGGTCAGAGGAGTTCGCCAAGGGCATACCCATGCGCCGCTACGGCGAGTTCGAGGACTTGGACGGGCCGCTGCTGCTGCTCGCTTCCGACGCCTCCGCCTACATGACCGGCACCATATTGGTGGTCGATGGCGGACACGTCTGCGCCTCGCTTTAGAACTGCGGTGACTCAGCCGATCTGGACACCCTCCGCTGAGGCGGTCCAAACATCCAACATGACCCGATTCACCCGCCAAGCGGCGCGGTCGAGCGGGCGGGACTTTCCCAACTACGACGCCCTCCACGAGTGGTCCATCTCCGACCCCGGCGCCTTCTGGACCGATGTCTGGCGCTTCACGGGCATCCAGGCCAGCCGCCCAGCCGATGCTGCGGTCCAGCACTTCGATCGTTGGCCCGGCGCCCGCTGGTTCGAGGGCGCCCAGTTAAACTACGCCGAGAACCTGCTGCGTCACGACGACCAGCGGCCCGCCCTCGTCAGTTATCTGGAGACCGGCGAACGCCGGGAGATCAGCTACGCAACGCTTAAGGCGCGCTCCTTGGCACTGGCCGGGCAACTGGCGAAGCTCGGCATTCAGCCCAGCGACCGGGTGGCTGGGTGGCTGCCGAACGGCATCGAAGCGATCATAGCCATGCTCGCCACTGCCGCCTTGGGTGGCGTCTGGTCGTCGTGCTCACCGGATTTCGGCGCCGACGGGGCGCTCGACCGCTTCGGCCAAATCGAACCCAAGCTGCTGATCGCCTGCGACGGCTACCACTACAACGGCAAGGCCTTCGACATCCGTGCCAAGGTGGCCGAAGTGGCGGCACGAACGCCTTCCATTGAACGCATCATCTGGGTCTCTGTGACCGGCGCGCCCGCCCCGGACGAACACGGCAACCTGGCCTTCGCACCTTTGCTGGACGGCTCGGAAGCGGCGTTCGCTCAACTGGACTTCGATCACCCCCTCTACATCCTCTATTCCTCCGGCACCACCGGCAAGCCCAAATGCATCGTCCATGGCGCGGGCGGCACGCTGCTGCAGCATGCCAAGGAGCATCAGCTTCACACCGGCCTTGGCCCGGACGACACCCTGTTCTTCTTCACCACCTGCGGCTGGATGATGTGGAACTGGCTGGTGGGCGCACTGGCCACCGGCTGCACCCTCGTGCTCTACGACGGCTCGCCGTTTCACCCCGACCCGACCACCCTCTGGCGCATCGCCGAGCGGGAGGGCGTGACCGTGTTCGGCGCAAGCCCCACCTACCTGGGCGCACTGGCCAAGGCGGGCCTGGAGCCCGGCGCTGACCATGACTTGAGCGCCCTGCGGATGTTGCTCTCCACGGGCTCCACCCTGTCCGCGGAAGGCTTTGAATACGTACACCGCGCCATCAAGTCAGATCTGCACCTAGTCTCCATGACCGGTGGCACCGACCTGATTTCCTGCTTCATCCTCGGCGACCCCAATGGGGCTGTCCATTCTGGAGAGCTGCAATGCAAGGGTTTGGGCATGGCGGTGGACATCTACGGCGACGACGGGCGGCCCCTGCCGCCAGGGCAAGGCGAAAAAGGCGAATTGGTCTGCACCCACCCCTTCCCCTCCTGTCCGCTGGGTTTTTGGGGAGACGCAGATGGCAGCCGCTTCCATGACGCCTATTTCGCCAAGTTCCCCCACGTCTGGGCGCACGGCGACTTCGCCGAAGCAACCGCCAACGGCGGCTTCATCATTCACGGCCGTAGCGATGCGGTGCTCAACCCCGGCGGCGTGCGCATCGGCACCGCGGAAATCTACCGCCAAGTTGAGCGCATAGATGAGGTTCGCGACGCGGTCTGCGTCGGCCAGGAATGGGACGGTGACACTCGCATCCTGCTGTTCGTGGCACTCCAGCCCGGCATCGCCTTGAATGCGGGTCTAATCGATCGCATCAAGGGTCAAATCCGCACCCACGCATCGCCCCGCCACGTGCCCAGGAAGGTCATCGCCGTATCCGACGTGCCGCGAACCCGGAGCGGCAAGATCGCCGAACTGGCGGTGCGCGATACCATTCACGGGCGCCCGGTCAAGAACACGGCGGCGTTGGCGAATCCGGAAGCGCTGGAGGGATTTCGGTCACTTCAGGAACTGAACGCCTAAGGTCAGTGCGAGGGCGTTCCGCGGTCCATTGGGCCGCCACGGTTCGGTGCGAGGGCGCGAACCTGCGGTTCGTTATGCCCTACATCAGACCGGGTGCGCTACGGGTTTGCGAACAACCGTTCAGTGTGGTCTTCGGGCAGCGGTCGGGTCAGCATGGATACCGCCCAGGTGCCGAAAATGGAGACCGCCTCGCCGACCACCGCGCAGGCGTACGGGTTCTCCCGATAGTGGGCCAGCCACTCGGCAGTCCCGGACAGCAGGCCTAGGGAGCCGGGGTCAACGACCATCCAAGGCAGGCCGCTGCGCAGCAGTGCAAAGGTGGCCATGCCGCTGATGAGGCCGGTGAAGGCGCCAGCCAAGGTCACGCCCCGCCACAGCGCACCCAGCACGAGCGGGCCGGCAAACGCAGCCATCATGCCGCCGGTGCCCATCCAGACCAGGAGCGCAATGTTCATGTCCTGCATCGCCCAAGCCATTGCAGTGCACAGCACGAGGACAATGACCGTGCTCCAGCGGCTGATCACCAGCACCCGGTGATCCACCTGCTTATCAGACAGGTGGGCGCTGTACCTAGGCACAATGGACCGCCGATAGATGTCGTTGGCAACGATCTGGGAAGAGGACACGATGAGCCCGTCCGCGGTTGACATGATCGCGGCAAGCACCCCCACGCCAATCAGCGCGGCGAGCCAAGTCGGGAACAGTTCGATGAACAGCGCCGGCAACGCCTCATTGGCGTTGCGGCCCGCCTCCAGCAGTTCCGGGCCGAGCACGCCGCGGGCGAGGATGCCGCCCAACCCCAGCATGCCCATGGTCAGGCCAACCGCGAAGGCGAGCTTGACGAAGCGCATCCGGTCGCCGTCGTGCTTGAGCGCCCACACCTTGTTGCCGATGTGCGGCAGCATGCCGAGCGGAATGTGGGCGAACAGCACGGCAATGATCGCCCACCAGGAATCGTAGAGGGAGTTGGACCGGTTCAGTGCCCCGACCAGGTTTTCGTCCTGCGCCCGAAGGCCGTCCACCATGGCACCGAACCCGCCTTCCACGCCCGATGCGAAGAGGAACATCACGATGACCATGACGGCCACCCCGAGCATCATCATGCCCTGAATGCCATCCGTGATGATGTCCGCGTGGGCACCGCCGAGCACGACATAGACGAGCAGCACGCCGGAGGTGATGATCAGCGCCGTCATGGGCGGGAGGCCGAGCATGGTTTCGAACATGACAAGGCCCGACACCAGTTGCCCGGCGATGTAGAAGAACAGCACCAGCGAGAACACCGAAACCAGCAAGCGCACGCCATCGCTCCGGTAGCGGTCGCCGAGGTACTCGGGAATCGAACGGTTGCCGAAGCGGTGCCCAGAGGTTGCCACCAACCGGATCGTGATGAGCACCCCGAAGTAGACGCCCATGGGGTACAGGAACTTGCCCCAGACGCTTGCCATGCCGAACTCGTAGCCCAGGCCCGGGCTGCCCAGGAAGGTGGCGCCGCTGGCGGTGGTGGCGGCAAAAGCCAGGGCCAGGAAGTACGGACCGTAGCTGCTGCGCGCCGTTGCAAAGTCGTCGGCGTTGCCAATCCTGCGGCTGGCGACCCACCCGAAACCCAGCATGCCGACTATGTAGATGACGAGGAACAGCCACGACCACTCAACTAGGCTCATCATCTACGATCTCCTCCACGCTCACAGTTAAACCCGCTGCCAAACTGTTCAACAAATGGGCGACATCTTACCCTGCAAGGCATGGTGCGCTTTGCAGGACCGGCCCGTTCCGCAAGTCGATGACGCCAGCGCCCAGTCCCCTTACAATCGCGCACTGTCAACGGATCCGGACCCACCTACCTGTCGTGAGCGCCATCAACCGCATGGACAATCCCGTGTGTCCCGCCAGCCTCGACGAGGCCACGCTGGCGGATGCCGAGGTCCTCGAATGCCCCTATCCCACCTACAGCCTGCTGCGCGAACAGGCGCCAGTGTTCCAGGACCCGCGCACCGGCATCTGGGTCATCACCCGCTACGAGGACTTGCGCATGGTGTGCCTGGACACCGAGCGCTTCAGCAATCACCGGCCGAGCAACGATCACGAGAAGCTCACCGGCAATGCCCGCAAGGCCTACGAACTGTTCCTGGAGAAGGGGTGGGTGCCCGGCGAGTCGCTGGCTGCCCGGGACGATCCGGAACACAAGCAGATGCGCTCCATATTCGATACGGCCTTTCGCCCCAAACGCATCAAGGCCTTGGACGGCGAAGTCGAGACCCTAGCTTATGAACTGATCGATGCCTTCATCGACGACGGCCATTGCAACTTCGTCAAGCAGTTCGCGGTGCCGCTGCCGCTAATCATCATCTGCCGCCAGATGGGCGCCAAGGAAGCCGACATCTGGCAGATCAAGGCGTGGACCGACGCCTGGTTCCGCGGCACGGGGTTCGATCTGACCGAAGCGGAAGTGATCTGGGCCACGGAAATGGAAATTCAGGCCCAGCACTACTTCCAGCCCATTTTCGAGCGCCTGCGCCGCGAGCCGGACGGCACCCTGCTCTCGGATCTGGTCAACACGCCGGTGCCTGGCTGGGGCCGGACCCTCACCGACAACGAATTGCACGCCGAGATGATGCAGGACACCTTCGTGGGCGGTTCCGAGACCACCACCAACGCCTTATCCGCCGGCATCATGCTGCTGGCCAGGAACCCCGGCGTGTGGGAGAAGCTGAAGGCCGACCCAGACAAGTATCTGCGCACCTTTTGCGAGGAGGTGGTGCGTTTGGAAAGCCCGGTGCAGGGCCTCACCCGCACCGCGAAGACCGACATCACCCTGCACGGCGTCACCATTCCCAAGGGCGCGGTGATCGATGCCCGATTCGCCGCCGGCAACCGGGATCCGGCGCAATTCAAACGTCCCGACGACGTCGAACTCGAACGGCGCAACGCCGCATCGCACTTGGGCTACAGCTCCGGCACCCACTACTGCCTAGGCGCGCCCTTGGCCCGCCGGGAACTCTACTGGGGCTTCAAGGCCTTCATCGACAACGTTGAGGACTTCCGGCTAACGCCAGAACGCAATGACTTGAGGCACTATCCCAACTACGGGCTGCGCGCGCTGAATGAACTGCACATCGAGTTCACGGCGAGATCTGATCGGCGGGCTGGAGACCGTCGAGCGTCGTCCTCAGGGCGAAACCCAGTCGATGGCATTGGCAATTAGGCGCTGATAGTGAGGGTTGGCGTAGGCCTCCGGGTCATCGCCACCCTGAAGATAGACGATGCGGCTGCGGCCCTCCGTCTTGGTCCAACCCACTAGGTTGCTGCCGGGGTCGTGGCTCCAGCCTTCGTTGTCGAACATCTTGCCGTCCCGCACCACCCGCGCCGCTGAATAGAAGTTGTCGCGCTCGAAGGCGTAGTCGCTGCGCAGTAGGGGCGTGACCTCGTCCTCGAACACTTCGTAGAGGTAGAGCTCATCAGTCATGGGGAAGGTGCTGGGAACGCCCGCAGTGGCCGGATGGTCCGCCACCGCGCTGACGCGGTGGGGCACTTTGTGGCGGTAACCGGAGTCTTGGCAGGGCCTGCCCCGCAACTCGCCGGGCATGTAGAGAAACCGCCCGCCGATGATGCGGGCGTAATCCTCCCAAGCCGGCCAGCCAGCGATGGCGTGGTGCAGGAAGACGAAGCCGTGGCCTGCTTCCAGCAGCGCCTTGAAATCCCGCTTGTAGTCCTCGGTGGGCTCCTCGAAATCGGGGGCGCCGCCTTGTCGAAAGCGAATGCCGGGCATGTCGTAGAGCACATAGGCGTCGTAGCGCCGCGCCTGCTTGACGTTGAACAGCGCCTGGGCCGCTGGCTGCTCGACGTGGGTCCAGTTGACGCCCTCCATGCCATCGAAGAGAGCGAAGAACGGCTCCCGTTCAAAGGGATGGCCCTTGGTGACGAGCAGTATCTCCTTCACGGCGGTTACCAGCCCGTTCAGGCCAGGTGCTCGTACAGCGGATCGTCCGGGTGCCGCTTGCCGCGCGCCAACCCATCGAAGGGCGGGCCTTCGAGAATCGCCGTCGCCGCGGCGTTCTGATTCCAATCCATCACCACCCGCCGGTGGGCGATCTTCCAGACGTCCCCGCGCTTCTCCATGCGGTCGAGGTACCGCCCGATATAGGTCATTTCGGTGTCACTCTCATCCTCAGCCTCCCCAGCCAAGTAGTGGTAGGCCGTCACGTAGGTCTCCACCCGCGCCTCATCGCCGCGCAGGTCGATGGCCACGTTGGTGATGCTGTGCTGGGTGGCGGCGTAGCGCTTGATCCCGGCTGGCAGCGTTTCGCAAAACTGATGGGCCGGACCGTTGAAACCGCCGTACGCCACTTCCGCATCCGGCCAATAGGCCGACTTCAGGGTGGCCTCGCAAGCCCGGTCCACGCCGCGGCTGTGTTGGGCCAGTACGTCCTGAATCGCCAAGCGGTCGGCTACTTCCGCCAAATTGGGCACTTGTCCTGTTTCCATTTCTCCCTCGTGGCCTCCGTCATGTTCTACGCAAAGACTAGTCAATCCTCCATATCCGGCTGGTGGCTGCGGTCGAAGTCCTGCCATGCGGGCAACGCTTCGGGGTAGTCGGCGTCCTTCCAGTCGCCGCCGTAGTAGAGGCGCTGCTTACGGCTAAGGCCCTGTAGGTACTTCTCGGCAGGCACATAGTAGAGGAACTGGATCTCGCGGCGAGAGAAGCGCCAGCGGCCGTCCACGCGCCGGTAGCTGTCGTTGTACTTCATGGCGGCCAGGCTGACGAGGCCGTTGGGGGTGGTTTCCGCGTGGCTCAGCACCGTGCCGGTGGCGATGTTGGGGTCTTCGTCGTCGATGCGGACGAAGGGGTCGTGGGTCCAGTGATAGCCGGGGCCGCGGATTTTGAACGCCTCCACGAACATCGCCATGATCTCGTCGCGGTTGTTGGCGCGCATGACGCCGCTCGGCGAATCAAATTGGGCGTCTTCGGTGAACAGCGATTCGAGCCAAGGCATGTCGTGCTCATCGCAGGCCCGGGCGTAGGCGGTGACCAGTTCCTCGATTTCGATGCGCGATTCCAACCGCTCGACCCGCCGCTCCAGTGCCTGAATGTCCGTCATGATGCCTCCCTAATCGCCTTAAGCCCCTCGCTGCTGCCGTCCATCATCTCGGCGACGGTGCGATGGTAGTGCTGAATGCCGGGCTCGTTGCGCCCAATGATGAAGTCCGAGTTCGCCCCCGCGGGCAGCGCCACCTGAATGGTTTGCACGACGGCGTAATCCTCATCGCGCACCGCCTGCAAGGTCATTTCGCTAAAGTTGCGGGCGCTCTCCCGCCACTGCTCGGTTTGCTCGCTAGGAGCGCAAAGAATGCTCTGGCGGGTGGTGGTGGTGTCCGGGGTCGGCCCGGGAAAAATGCGGCTGAGCAAGCAGTGGCCACCCACAATGCCGGAAACGGACAGGTTCGGGAACACCGAATGGATGATTCGAATGTAGTTGTCCGGCTGCCACTCGGACTCCGGCAGGTCCGTCAACTCCGTCAGGTTTCGGCGCCCAAAGGTCAGGCGCTGGTGCGGGCCGTAGAGGTCGTGAACCAGCAGATTGCCGATGGTGTGCCGCCCCACCGTGGAGCGATGCACCGAATCGTGGTGATAGACCTCAAGGTAGCCGTCCAGCGTTGGTTTCCAGCCGGGGCCGTCCAGGTCGCGCTGCTCAAAAAGCACCCAGTCATCAAGGCGTAAGGTGTCGAGCTGAGCCGCGAAATCGCCCAACCAAGCATCAATGTCAAACGCCACGCCCGGCTTCAGGCAGGCCCAGATCAGCCCGCAGCGCTCCACGCAGTGTAGTTCAGTGAGCGAGCGGGATTGACGGTCGAAGTCACCAAAGGACGCGCTGCCGGTGACGCCCACCAACTGGCCGCGGCTGTCGTAGGTCCAAGCATGGTAGGGGCAGGAAAAGCGGGACCGATTGCCGTTTCCCGCCGGACAGACGATCGCTCCCCGGTGCCGGCAGACGTTGAGGAAGGCATGCGCCAAGCCGTCGCCGTCACGGGTGACCAGGATCGGAATCCCCATCAGGGTTTGCGCAACGTAGCTGCCCGGCTCCGGCAACTCGATGGACAGCGCAACTGCGATGGGCAACTGCCGGAAGATGCGCTTGACCTCCCGCTCATAGCGCACCGGGTCGCAGTAGGCCGCAACCGGAAGCCGCATCTGGTCGGCGGCTTGGTCGGTGGTCTTGCGTTGCCAGTGCGCCAGCGCGCGCTTGGCCAATTCGATCCGTTCGTTGGTCATGTCGGTGCTCAAAGGAACGGCCCGCCGAATAGCCGAACCTTGCCGCCCTGCCCGCTTGATGTCAACGCGCCCGCGCTACCTTCGGTGGCGTGATCGAGTTTCGCTGACGCGAAACTCCGTGCCTGTTGGCGGGGAAAGATCCCAGCTCACAAAATGCTTGACCCGCAGCCTACGCAGGTTCAAGGTGGATGCGTCAACGAAGATAGGAGAGGTGTGTCATGTTAGGTGAGTTGCGTCTTAGTGCTGGCCGCGCGGTCAAGACCGTCGCAATGCTGGCGGCAGTTCTTGCCGCATCAACGGGTATGGATCCGAAATTGGCCCATGGGCAGGACAGTGCGCAATCGGCTGCGCCTGTGCTTGAGGAGATCATCGTCACCGCCCGGAAAAGACAGGAGAGCCTGCTCGAAATCCCCGAGTCTGTTGCCGCCTTGTCGGGCGACCAGATCGCCCGGCAGTCCATTGACAATCTCAGGGACATCGGCCTGTCGGTGCCGAACTTGAACCTGTCGATGCGCACCGACGGTTTTCCGAATGTCACCATCCGTGGCATCGGCGGGTTTGGCAACACGCAAGGGGTGGGGTTCTATCTTGACGACGTGCAGGTGTTCTCCGATGCGTCCTCAAGATTTGGCGATCTCGACCGCATTGAGGTGCTCAAGGGGCCGCAGGGCACCCTGTATGGCGGCAGCAACATCGGCGGCGCGGTCAAGTTCGTCAGCGCCCGGCCCGATGCCTCGGGCACCTTCGGGCGCGTCAAGGGGCGGTTCGGCGAGCAGAGTCTCGTGGATTTCGAGGCTGCCGCGAATACCCCGCTGGGGGAGTCGGGATGGGCCATGCGGGCTTTCGGGTTCTACTACCAAGACGATGGTTTCCTGACCAACGAGAATCCGCCTCGGCTCAACGGCATCCGGGGCAACGAAAAGAAGGACATCGGCGCAGTCGAGGAATTCGGCGGCAGAATCATGGTGTCCGGCCCCTTGACCGACCGGCTGTCGGCCTATGCGGCGCTGCGCTACAACGAGATGGACGGGTTCAGCAACATCTGGATGCGTGAACTCACCGATGACTTTCAATACGTTCGCGTCGTCAACAACAGCACCAACTCAACCCACAAGCGCGACACCCTCGCCGGCACGCTGGAAATGGAACTGGACCTCGACACCGTCTCCGTGCTGTCGCTGACCTCCTACACCACCACCGACAGCACCCGCTACACGGATGCCGACATCCGCGAAGAGTTCATCTTCGATGCGAACCGACCCGAAGACATGGATGTGTTCACCCAGGAGCTGCGTTTCACATCGACCACGGATGGCGCCTTCAGTTGGCTGGCCGGCGCCTACTATTCGCTGTACGCCGAAAAGATGCGTTCCACCCAGATCTGGTGGGACGCTCGGGTCGATGCCGACGGCAACATCTCCGGGCCGCTGGGGTGCGCCATCGGCATGCCGACCTGCTCCGGCGTCTGGACGGGCGAAATCCTGACGCCGGAACAGGAGATGGACTTCCTCGCCCTGCCCTTTGAAATCCGCGACCGGGACAAGTCCCATTTGGCCGCATTCGCCAATGTCAACTACAGCTGGGAGAGCTGGGAGCTGGATGTCGGCATTCGCGTGGATCGCTGGAAAAACAGCACCGACAACTTCGACACGGGCATCAGCAGCAGCCAGGACGCCGTCGAGGTGCTGCCCCGCGCCTCCCTGACCCATTGGCTCAACGAGGAGTCGATGGTCTATTTCACCTACGCCAAGGGCTATGAGCCCGGCGGCTACAACTTGGCGAATTTTGAAGGCGAGAACGATCTGTTCGGTTTCGACATTGAAGAGGTGTCCAGCTTTGAACTCGGCTGGAAATCGAGGTTCCTAGACGACCGGCTGACCTTGAGCGCCGCCGCTTTCTATATCGACTACACCGATCGGCAAGTGGAATTCCAGGCGCAAGTAGGCGGCCAGGTGATCGAGGGCATCATCAATCTGGGCGACTCGGAGCAATACGGCTTTGAAGCCGAAATGAACCTGCAGGTTTCCGAGCACTTGAGCCTGAGCGCGGGCTTGGGAATTGTCGATGCTGAGTGGAAGGACGGTGCGTTGGTCGATCTGGGCGCTTCGGTCGTCGATCTGGGCGGCACCGAGGTGCCGAACACCAACGACACCAACTGGGTGCTGGCGGCCGATTACAACGCACCGATCCATCCCGCTAGCCAACTGCGCTTCATAGCCGGGGTGCAAGTCAGCCGCACCGGCAAGTTCCTTGGCCTGCAGGCTTGGGATACCGTCAGGCACTCATCCTACACCGTGGCCAACGCGCAGTTGGGGCTGCAGGGGGAGCGATGGGAGGTGCTCGTGCAGGTTGAAAACTTCACCGACGAGGAGTACTACACGGATGTGCAGCGCTTCCCCAACCTGCATGCACTGGATGGCGGGGAGAACATCAACATCGGCACAATGGGCCAACCACGGCTGGTGAGCGCCACGCTGAGCTACCGCTTCTAACGAATAGATTCGAAAAACGAAGAAGAAATGGCTGAAAGCGAACAACCGGACGTCGCCGTCGGCGCGCGCAGCTTTCCCAAGATCACTGAAGCGGGCCTCGACGCACTGCGTCGACGCATCGGCGTGAAGATCACGGATTCCGTCGAGCCCTGGTGCTACGAGGCGACGCGCGACAACATCCGGCACTACGCACACGGCATCGGCGACGACAATCCGCTTTGGTGCGACCCGGATTACGCGAGGAACACGCGCTACGGGGACGTCATCGCACCGCCGTCCTTTCTGTTCGCGTGCGATCGGTTCATCAGCGGCTATTGCGGCGGGCTGCCCGGTGTGCACGCCATGTGGGCTGGCGCCGATTGGCAGTGGCACAAACCAATCCGGCGCAATGTGGCCGTTCGCACCGAGTCGTGGCTGAAAGACCTGTTCGAACATCAGACGCGCTTCGCCGGACGCACCGTGCAGCAGATCTACCACGTCGACTTCTACGACGAGGCGAACGGCGATCTGCTTGCCGATGCCGACAGTTGGGTGTTCCGAACCGAGCGCGACACCGCGCGCGAAGAGGGCAGCAAGTACAACGATGTGCGCGAGCGCGGGCGCCGGGTGTACGACGACGACGAAATCCGCGCCGTTTACGCCAAGTACCGCGACGAGAAAATCCGCGGTGCTGAAACCCGTTACTTCGAGAACGTCGAAGTCGGGGAGGAACTGCCACCAATCGTCAAGGGCCCAATGACCGTCACCGGCTTCATCGCCTTCGCCCAGGGTTGGGGCGGCCTCTACATCCGCGCCAACCGGTTGCAATGGAAACTGATCGACCGGCACCCCGGAACCGGAATCAAGAACCGCTACGGCATTCCGGATTGCCCAGAGCGCGTTCATTGGGAAGACGATTTCGCATTGGAGGTGGGCGCGCCCGCCGCCTACGACTATGGCCCGGAGCGCACATCCTGGATGATCCACCACCTCACCGACTGGGCTGGTGACGACGGGTTCGTGCGTGCGTCGAAGACACAGATCCGGCGCCACAACCCGGTTGGCGACATCCTGCACATATCCGGTGAGGTGACCGGCAAGGACGTCGTCAACGGTGAAGGCATAGTCGATGTTTCACAGCGGGCGGAGAATCAGGACGGCGAGCTGTCCGTCATTGGCGCAGCGAAAGTGCGGCTGCCTTTCCGCTCAGTCCAGGAATGATTTGACCTGCGCACGCAGGAGTAAGACACTTGGATACGGGGTGGCCCCTGCGATTGAGCATTGGACCGGGGCGCTGAACCTTGACGAACGGCGGGCATGACGCTCGCCGCCGAACGAGTGGAGGAGACAATGGCTGAAGCGACAATGATGGACGACTACGTCCAGATGGATGAAGTCGATTGGGCAGAATTTCCACAGGGTCTGTGTGCAGGCCTGGTAGAGTGGAAACTGCTGCACGTATCGCCGGAATCAGGAGCCTGGACCGCGGCCTTTCGGGCCGCCAAGGGCGCATCAATTGCCAGGCACGTTCATGTGGGCCCGGGGGAGTACTACATGACCAAGGGCAAAATGCTGGTGCGCGGCGGGGCTGAGGAAGGCGGAGAAACTGCCCTGGCGCCGAGCTATGGCTACGAAGCCTGCAATGCCCAGCACGACTACACGTACTTCGAAGAAGACAGCGAGTTGTACATGACCTTCCTGGGTCCGCTGAACTTCACCGACGACGACGGCAACACCATTGCCTTGGTCGGCTGGCGAGAGGTGTACGAAGCCTGGCAGGCAGCTGCCTGATCGTAGATTCGCGTAACGGGCCAGCACGCGCCGCTGGCCCGGCGGATTCACGATGGCCCGGCAGTCACTACAGCCGGGCCATGCCGTCTTCTAGAAGAAGTAACTCAGGCTCGCCGTGATTAGGCGCGGCTGGCCAAGCGTTCCGATCGTTAGGCAGGCATCGCCGTTGGGATAGACACATAAATCGCCCGCGTCGAGCCCATAGAAGTTCGGAAAGCTCTGTGAGTCGGTGTAGTAGGACTTGTCCGTCAGGTTCTCGGCATTCACCGTGAATTCCCAGTTGTCGCCGGCAACGCCCACCTGGGCGTTGATGACGGTGAAGCTGGGATTGGTGAGTGGGTGATAGGCCTGCACGGTATCGTAGGCGCCGTTCTTGCTGACCTGCACGCCGAGAATAAAGTCCATGCCATCGTTGATGGCCTTGCGGTAATCGGCGTTGACGTTCCAACTGAACTCCGGCACGTTCGGCGGCTTTTCGCCGTCGAAGTCGATGTCGTATGCCAAGGTCTCCCCCGTCCATTCGGCATCGATCGCGCCTGCGGCGAAAGAGAGCGTCAACTCTTCGCTCACCTGTACGGAGAGATCGGCCTCGAAACCGAACTGCCTCGAGTCGCCGAAGTTGCCGATCCCTTCCACGGGCCCTTGGGGGGTGGCGATGTGATATTCGACCTGCCGCTTGTTGTAGTCGATGTAGAAAACGGCGACGGAGGCACTGGCACGGCCGTCCATCCACCGGCCCTTCCAGCCGACCTCGTAGCTGACGGCCTTCTCCGCGTCGAACGGCAGCAAGCCGAAATCCGCACCGATGTTCAGGCCACCCGGCTCGTAACCGAACGCGATGGTGGCGTAGATCATGCTGTCGTCGTTCAGCCAACGGGTGACTGAACCGCGCGGCAACACTTCCGTTTCCTTCAGGCTGCTCTCGATACCGGCGTCGTAGTTCAGGCTCTTGTTCTTCCACTGATCGATCCGGATACCCAGCGCCACCTCCCACTCATCGAAGTCGTAGGTGACGTTGCCGTATGCCGCCAGGTGGCTCTTGTCGCGCCGCCGGTACTCGAAAGGCAGATAGAACGCCTCGGCTTCTTCCTCCGGAGGTACGATTTCGCCGGCCCACAGGCCGCTGCAGAGGTCTCCGGCGATGCAGCCGAGCACGCCGTCGAGCCGTCCGTCGGCCGTTACCCGGCTGTCCCAGATGATCAGGTCGGAATCCATGTTCTCGTCATACAGCGAGTAGTAGACCCCGGCAATCCATTGCAGGGGCGAATCGGTCGTGGACGTGAAGCGCAGGTCCTGCGTGAGCACGTTCATCTTTTCCGGGCGGAACAGGTCGAGCAGGAACTCAGGCGTTCCGTCGACGTCGCTGTAGCGATTGCTGTGGGTGTCCGTAAAGGACGAGACGGATACGATGTCGAATCCATCCATCTCCCAGGTCAGTTCCAACATGCCCGCATAGGTGCGGCGCTCATGCCTCGGATTCTCCGGCCCGGTGTTGATGGTGGTGGGGTAATCCCAGTCCTCGACTTTCAGTTCCCGGCTCCAAGTGTTGTTCGGGCCGTCGTACTCGTTCCAGCGCGCGGTAAACAGCATCGACAGCCGCTCGGCCAGGGGCCCGCCAATCATGACGCGCCCGCCATAGGCCTCGGTTTCGCCCGAGTTCTTCTTGTTGCTGGTGCGGTGGCCGTTGTGCCGCACGGCGTTGCGGTTCTTGATGAAGCCGTCGTGACTGGAACCGAAGCCGAACAGCCGCATGGCCCAACCGTTGCCGCCGAGCGGTGTGTTCACGCTGCCTTCCACATCGATCATGCCCTGTTGGCCACCGAGCACCTTGACGCGGCCAAAGGCCTGTTCGGAATCCGGCCGGGCGCTGACGAACTTTACGGCGCCGCCGATGTTGCTGCCGCCATAGAGTACGCCCTGCGGACCTTTCAGCACCTCGATGCGCGCAAGGTCACCAAAGCGCGAGGACGCGTCGGAAAAGATCTGCACGTCATCGAGATAGAAACCCACGCCCTGGGTGTTGCCGAAGGCGCCCAGACCCCGTATGGAAACGTTTGGGAACCCGTCGAGACGCATGGACAGGTTCAGGTTGGGCACCTTGAAGCCGACATCCTTCAACGCCTTGACGTTCTGCCGGTTGATGTCCTCGCCGGTGATCACCGACAGCGATTCGGGAATCTCAAGGACGGATTCCTCCCGTTTGCGTGCGGTGACCAGCACCTCCTCGATAACGTCGGTTTCCGCCTGCGCACCGGCTTGGGCGTAGACAGCGGACGAAATAGGAAGGAAAAGCAGTGCACTGAGCACGAAGGCGGGAATGGTTCGCAGCATGTATATGCGGTACATCGTCTGATCTCCCCTCTTTCAGACAATAGGGTCACCATAATTGAGCAAATTGCCGCGAAACGCAAGCACCAAATAGGCTTCATTCCGCTAAAATGCGCCCTCTTCAAATCCTCATCAACAATTCACTGGGAGCATTTTCATGGGCAAGTTGGACGGGAAGGTGGCGCTGGTCACTGGCGCAGGCGGGGGCCTCGGGCGGACCCACGCCCTGCTGCTGGCGCAGGAGGGCGCCGCGGTGGTGGTCAACGACCTCGGCGGCACGCGGGACGGCACCGGCCAAGGCTCCGCCATGGCCGATGGCGTGGTCGAGGAGATCAGGGCCGCAGGCGGCCAAGCGGCAGCCGACTACGGCTCGGTCTCCGACGAGGCGGCGGCCAAAGGCATGGTGCAGGCCGCCGTGGACCACTTCGGCCAGCTCGACATCTGCATCAACAACGCCGGCATCCTGCGCGACAAATCCTTCAAGAACATGACCAACGAGCTGTGGGACCTGGTGATTGACGTCCACCTGCGCGGCACTTACTTGGTGGCCAAGGCGGCTTGGGACCAAATGCTGGCTCAAGGCAGCGGCGGGCGCATCATCAACACCAGTTCCACGTCCGGGCTGATTGGCAACTTCGGCCAAGCCAACTACGCCGCCGCCAAGGCCGGCATCGCGGGAATCACCCGGACGCTGGCACTCGAAGGCGTCAAGTACGGCATCACCGTGAACACCCTGGCTCCGGCCGCTTGGTCGCGCATGACCGAGGACATCATGCCGGAGAACACCGAGGAACGTTTCGACCCGGCGAAGGTTTCGCCGGTGGTGGTTTGGTTGTGCACCGATGACGCCAAGAACGTCACCGGACGGCAGTTCTGCGCTGGCGGCAACCGGGTTTCCCTGCTGTCCTGGCAGGTGCTGGAGATCGCTCAAGGCGATCCCATGGGCGCACCCTTCACCGTGGAGGAAATCGGCGAACGCATGGCAGCGACCCAAGACGACTGGCCGCGGCTGCTGAAGCCGATGGAGGTTTAACGCTAGGGAGTCTCGATACGCCGCGCCTGCTCGCGCACCCGCCAGTCGAGCCCCGGCGACTCGCAGTCCGCCGCCGCATAGTGGCATGAGATGGCGCGTCGGAAGCCGTCACTGCGATTGTGGCCGGAACCGTGGATGAGCAGTGGATGGAACAAGAGCGTATCGCCCACCGCCATCGGCACATGGACTCGCTCGCCGAGGCCAGCCGGCTCGATGCCAAAGAAGCCGGCATTGACGTGCTCCCAATCCGGATTGCCGTGATCGAGCAGCGGCCCCTTGTGGCTGCCCGGAATCACCGCTAGGCAACCGTTCTCCCGGCTGGTGGCGCCGAAGGCCGTCCAAGTGCCGACGATGCGGTTCGCCGGACGGATGCGGAAGTAGCGCAGATCCTGGTGCAGGGGATGGCGTCCGTCCACGTTCGGTGGCTTGTTGAACACGTTGGTTGAGACGCTGTAGAGATCATCGCCCACAAGACTGCACACCGCGCCGAGCAGGCCCGGCTCCAAGGTGTAACCGTATAGCGCCGCATCGTCTTCGAAGCTGACCAGCTTGTTGACGCCGTGCAGCGGGGTGGCCGGCGTCACCGCGCCCTTGACCACCATCACGTCGCGCATGATCTTCATCGCCGGGGCCGGCGGCGCCTCACCGCATGCCAAGGCGACGAAGCGCTCCTCGTAGGCGGCAAGGCGGCGCTCCGGCACCAAGCCAGGCAGCAGCAGGTAGCCCTGCTCCCAATACCGCTCGATTTGCTCCTCGCTCAACCTCACGTTCGCCAGCCGCCGCCGATGCTGAAACCTAACCGAGGTGCTACATCTTCATCTCGAAGAAGCACAGCTTGTTGCCGTCGAGATCACGGACGTAAGCGCCGTAAAACACGGGCATTCGCTCCCCCGGCGGGCCTTCGTCGGTGGCGCCGAGTTCGATGGCCTTGGCGTAGAGCTTGTCAACGCCCGCCCGGTCCCCGCCCGGAATGGCCACCATGTTGCCATTGCCGGGATGCTGGGCTTCCTCGTTGTATGGAATGCAGACGGCGAGCATGGCACCACCGGTGCCGGTGCCGTAAAACTTGATGCGGTCCACGCCAAACAGTTGCTTGGCGCCGACTTCGCCGAGCAACGCATCGTAGAAGGCCAACGCCCGGTCCATGTCATTAACGCCAATCGTGCTATATCCCAACACTACGCTTGTCTCCTTACGGGTTGCTTGAGGTAATTTCGAGTTGCACCCGACCGATTCACATCGGGCGAAGCCTGTAGTTTAGCGGAAAGCGGCGGGCTACGGTGCCGTCGATAGATTGGTGAGGTGACCGGTAGGGCTGCGCAGGAGGCTCAACACGACGACTTCCCGATCCGACTCAATCGCAAGGCGCCACTTGCCCGTCCCGTCGCCGAGCGCACCCTCAAGCGTTGCTTCGGGATTCGGGCTGTCCGCCGTGACCTCGCCTGCCTCCAGTTCCGCCGCCGTGAACTCAAGGGCTTGGCCCGCCGGAACCCTGATCTCGACCGGTTCGCCGGGGGACAGTCCGGCGTCGTCCATGCCGTGCACGCTGACCAGGGCGTCCGAGCCGCCAGGATTCAGCAGCCGGAGAATGCTCTCCTGCCGGTAGTTGCTACCCGGGTTGAAAGTCGCCACTCGGTGGCCTCGCGCCGTAGTTGGCGCAAGGTCATGCATTGCCGTGAGAAAGCCGTTTTTCATTCGGATGTAGGCCAGCGCTTCGAACTCCAAGTCGCTGTCCAATTCCAAGCGCCAGTCGCCGGCACCTAGGCCTGTGCCGCTGGAAAGCCCCTTTGCGGGATTGCCGTCCTCCAAGTCATCGGAATTGAAATGGACCACGGCACTGGCATCGATGCTGACAGTGATCGGGTCAAACCGGACGCCGGTGTCATCAATGGCCGCGATGCGCACTTCCCCAGCCATCGAAGAGCGGTTGATGATGCGGACGAACCCCTGCCCTGCCGCATCTGACGCCGCAAGAAACTTCGGAACCAAGGCCCGTCCACGAACCGTCACGACGTAGGTCTTCGAAGCTTGCCAGGGGTCGTCTCCCTCGCCAGCGGTGGCTGTCACGGTCAGCGAAACCTGGCCGGAAGCCAAGCCTCGAACGGCGACCACGCCATCCGCGTCGACCGACACTTCAGCAACCGCCGGATCGTCCACGGAAACGTCGTAGGCCAGCGGACGCCCCTCGGGGTCTGCGAAATCGCCCGCCAAGTCAATGCGCCTAAATCCGGAAGCCGGCAGATCCACGAATCCGGCCACTTCCGCCACGGGTTCATCAACGCTAGGGATGCCTCCGATCCCCACGTCCAGGCTATGTGCCTCGGAGAGCAAGCCACCTTCCGCTCCGAACAACTGCACCCGAAAGCTTTTGACGTCTGCCGAATTACTGGCCGGCGGTTCGTTTTGCAGCAGGTCGATCACGATGGTCTGCGACCGGGCGTCGCCATCCTCCCAGCGCAGCAGTCCGTCCGGCGGCGCCAAATAGTCCACGCCTTCCTCCGCGGTCACCGGTTGCGTAGCATAGGACACCTCCACCGCCCCCGCCGGGCTTCCGAAACGGCGGACGGTCACGATAGCGCGTTCCGCGTTGGCACGCACGCCAATAGCCCGTTCGGAAAAACCGACCGATGGTGTTTCGCCGGGGTCACCGATGAAGAGGCTGGCCAAGTTCACGGTGCCGAGAACCGCACCGCCCGTCGGATTGGCCAAGCGCACGAAGGTGCGTTCGATCGGCTCGGAGTCGCCGTCGGTCAGGAGCGGCACCCGAATGTTCCGATTGCCTCCGTCGCCCGCTGGCCACGTGAACGTTCCCTGCACTGAAGCAACGTCCGCCAATCCTGCCGACCCGCCGAACACCGCGTACTCCACCGTGACCCTGCCAGACGTGCCGCCGGTTCGGGAAACCGGAACGATGACCTCGGTGCCCTCCTCTCCGCCGAAAGCAGGCGCCATGAATGCGACACTGCCCTGTTCGGCACTGCGGGTCCGGTCGTCCAGCACGTAAAGGCCGCCGCCGAAGTCGCTAACCAGGATGGTGCCGCTGGGCAGGAACGGGTAAACGCCCCAAGCGCCATCGAACGCCGGCGAATCCGAAACCGGGTGGGTATCGAAGTAACCGACCTCCACAGGGTTCGCAGGCGTGGTGATGTCGAGCACGGTGAAGCCGCGCGTGTAATTCGACATGTAGTACCGGTTGCCCCGCACATAGCCGTTGTGGTCGATCGCCTCGGTGGGTCCGGTCCACACCTTCGCCAGCACCGGCGCGCTGAGGCTCGACAGGTCAAAGACGCGCAGCGTCGTGTTGAGCCCTCCGAAGGCCTCGTCAAACTCATCCTGCACGAACAGGTAGCGCTGATCCTCGCTCCACCAGCCCGAGTGGACGTATTGCGCATCTTCTTGAGGGGGATCGTAAGTTGTCGAGCTCAGTAGCTGCGGATTGGCCTGGTCGCTCAAGTCCCATAGATCGATGGTGGACTCGGAGAAGTCAAACAGGACCTCGCAAGGTCCGGCGGCGTTGGCGCAACTGGCGGCCCGCTCGTCGTCCACCAGCATGGAGGTCGCATCGTGGCTGTAACGCCCCGGAGACTCGGCAGGCGACTGTCCCGCGAGCTGCGGTTCGGCCGGTTCGCTCAGATGGTAGGAGCGGAAAGCGCCGAAACGCCCATTCGACCCGAGCACCTGCAACAGGGGAGCGGGCCACTCCGGTACCGGCGTGTTGGTGGCGTACTCGACGTTGCTGACGTATATGTTGTGGGAGGTGATGTTGTCCGTCCGCCTCCCCGCAAGCGCCACTTCGTTAGGCAGGCCGGTGAGGTCGATGACCGTGATGCTGTCCGTGGCTTCGGTGCTCACGTAGCCGTAACTGCGCCAGTCCGCCTTGCTTTCGTTATAGATTTGCAGAACCTTGACATCGCGCCAATCCGATTCGGTACCGACAACATGCCCCACTTCAAAGGGGTCGGCAGGGTCCGAAACATCCACCACCGACGCGCCGTTCTTCAGGCCGATAAGGGCGTACTCCCGCTCGGTGTTGAGATCCAAGAACCCCCAAACGTCGTTTGCGGCCGTGGGCTTTCGCGAAAAGCCATCGAGCGCCACATGGGATAGCAGGTCAACCGATGCGCAGGCGAACTCTCCCGCCATGCCGCCTTCACAGGGCATGGGGCCGCTGCTTGAGTTCATGGCGGACTGACCGGCCTGGAAACGCTTCAGGGCGCGGCGCTGGTGCGGGCGCAACCCCTTCAGATCCGCTACGACATGAAACCCCTTGTCGCGCAGTTGGCTGCGGAACTCTCTAGGCACGCCGGTCAGCGTCGTCTGATTCCGGTCCGGTGACTGGTTGGCAAAATGGTCGAAACGGTTGAAACCGCCCTTGAAGTCAACGATGCCGCTGGTGAGCGCGAAGACCTCCCGCATGGTATGCACCTGATAGCGGCCAGCAGCCACCAGAACCCGGTCGCCCTTGGCCGCAACGGACCGCGCATACTGGATTGTTCGGCAGGGCCGCACCGGCTGCGAACAGTCGCCCAAGTCCCGGCCGTGCACGGAGACATGCCGGGGAATCTCGTGTTCGCCGTGTCCGAAAGCCAAGCCGCAATGGAGCCCATAGGTCCCGAAGAGAACCACCCCGACAGCATGCTTGCCAATGTTTGGCAGGAATCCCATGTGGGCGGAATCCTACCTGTATCCGGCCTGTTGCGACAGGTGCCGATACTGCTTGCGTTTCCCCCTCACCAGCTCTTTTCCGTACGCCGGACTTCTGTACCATTGGGCCCATGCTCGCCGCTATTGCCCCCTGGGCTCGAATCACCCGATGTACTCCGCTCTGCGCCTTGCTGCTGGCCACGGTGGCCGCCACCGGCTGCGGCAATTGGAACGTCGAACCCGTACGTCTGAGCTTCAGCCTGAACTCATCGCTCGCTGCAGGCTGCAACGGCATTCCGGAGCCCGGCCAACTGCGATTTTACGTATCAAACCTTCGCATGGTCGAGGTGAACGGCGCAGCGGCTCCGGTGATGCTCGATGCCCAACCCACGCAGAGCCAGGACGCAGGCATCGCATTGGTTTCGTGGGTCGGCCAATGCGCCGGGGCGCAGGACGACCCACACATTTCAGGAAAGGTTGCCCGCGGCGATTACGCAGCCGTCGAATTCGAGCTCGGCGTGCCTTTCGAGCGCAATCACGCCCACCCGCTCGCCGCCCCGCCGCCGCTCAACGTGCCGTCCATGTTCTGGACCTGGCAGTCCGGTTACAAGTTTCTGCGTCTCGATGTCGGTACGGGCTGGTCGTTCCACCTCGGCAGCACTGGTTGCGTCTCGCCCTCTGCAGTACGACCACCGGAAAGCTGCGCCCGGCCAAACAGGGCGACGATTCGACTGCCAGCCGCTGTGGCCTGGGATGGCGTCGTCGTTGTCGATCTCGACGCCCTGCTCGCCGGCATCGACCCGACCAATGCAGCTAACTGCGTTGACGACTACCGCGCGGCGCCACACTGTCGGCACTTGTTGACCCGCATCGGCATCGACGCCGACAACGGGCAGTGCGACGGCGGCTGCGGGCACCAAGCCTTCTTTCGATACGAAGACGGTGCCGAATGACCTCGGCGCTGGGTCGTTCGGCGATGCCGGCCCGGTCGGTTGGGATCGCCGTCTGGACCGCCGCACTGCTCGTCGGCATTAGCGGCTGCAGCGCGCCTGAAACCTACGAGTGGCCCATACCGGCGGGCTATCCGCAGCCGGTCGTGCCGGAAGGCAATCCCATGACTGCCGCCAAGGTGGAACTTGGGCGGCACCTGTTCTACGACAGGCGGCTTTCCGGCAACGGTCAACAGGCCTGCGCTTCCTGCCATCTGCCGGAACACGCATTCACCGAGCCCCGCGCACAGGCCGTCGGCTCCACTGGCAAGGCCACCCCACGCAACGCCTTGGCGCTGGTAAACGTCGCCTACAACGCAACGCTGATGTGGGCACATCCTGGTCTCCGCCACATCGAGCAGCAACTGCTGATACCCATGTTCGGCGAAAGCCCGGTGGAACTCGGCATCACCGGGCGCGAGGACGAAGTGCTCGCCCGGTTCCGCGATGATCCGCTCTACCAGCGACTGTTCGAACCAGCCTTCCCCGGGGCAACCTCGCTTGAGTTCACGCATATCGTCGATGCTCTAGCCTGCTTCGTCCGGTCGCTGGTTTCCTTCCAATCCCCGTTCGACCGCTACGCCTACGCTGGGGAGGACGAAGCCTTGAGCGAAGCCGCCATCCGCGGGCTCGGCTCATTCTTCTCCGAACGCTTCGAATGCCACCACTGCCATGGCGGCTTCAACTTCACCCAATCCACCAATCACGAAAGCTCAGCGATCCTGGAAGACCCCTTCCACAACACGGGGCTGTACAACGTCGGCGGCGAAAACGCCTACCCGGCCGTCGACCAAGGCCTTTTCCAGCTAACCGGGAAACCGGAAGACCGCGGCCGCTTCCGCGCACCAACCCTGCGCAACGTGGCGCTCACGGCCCCTTACATGCACGACGGCAGCATCCCGGATCTAGAGGCTGTGCTCGACTTCTATGCGGCGGGCGGCCGTAACATCGAAAAAGGAGAGTTCGCCGGCGACGGCCGCGCCAATGTCCACAAAAGCCAGTTCGTCAAGGGCATCGACATGACGGCCGAGGAGCGGGCGGACCTGCTGGCCTTTCTCGATTCGCTGACCGACCCGGACTTTCTGGACCGCCCCGGCCTTCAGGATCCGTTCTCCAACTGAACGGGCGGCCTAAGGCAGTGGCCAAACCCATCGCCCTGCTAGTCTTGACTTTGACATCCGTGACTCCCACCAGTCTAATTGCTGCGAATCGAGGGAGGTGCAACCGATGACCAATGAAGTGTGCATGCAACATGCGTTAGCGATGGATGGCAAGGATCCATCCCTGCTTCGAGGCGATCCAATTTCTCAGGAACGTTACTACTGCCCGGAGTTCATGGCGCGGGAATGGGGCTGCCTGTGGACCAAGATCTGGCACATCGCTGGCCGGGAGAAGCAGCTTGAGCAAGCCGGCGACTACATCGTGCACGACTTCGTGCGCGAGTCGGTCATCATCGTCAAGCAGCGCGACGGCTCGCTGAAGGGGTTCTACAACGCCTGCGGCCACCGGGCGCAACGCTTAACTTGGCAGGACGGCAGCCAAGCCTGCTTCACCTGCCCGTACCACGGCTGGAAGTGGGGGCTTGACGGCGTGCTGGAGGACTGCCCGGACCGGGATGACTTTCCCCAAGGCGATCCGGTGGGCAAGCTGAAGCTCAACGAAGTTCGCGTGGACACTTGGGCGGGGCTCGTCTGGTACACCATGGATGACCAAGCGCCGGATTTGATGAAGTACTTGGAGCCCACTCCGGAACTGTACAAAAATCACCAGTTTGACAAGACCATTCGCGTCAATTGGCTTCGAGTGGCGCTCGACACCAACTGGAAGTTCTGGTCGGACAACTTCAACGAGTCTTACCACACGCGCACCGTGCATCCCCAGGTGCCGCCGATCATCGACCAGGACCACTTCACGTCCCGCTATGAAATGTTCCCCATGGGCCACAACCGCATCGTGCAAATGGGCCGGCCATCGTTGCGGGACAGGCTGCCCGAAGGCGAACCGCACCCGTTTGACGACATGCTGCGGGTCTGGGACATCGATCCCGACAAGTATCCCGACTACGAAACCAAGGCCATGCAAGGCTGGCGTGACCTGAAGGCCGCCAAGAGGGCGCTATGGCGGGAAAAAGGCCATCTGCATTACGAACATCTCAACGACGAGGACCTGACGGAAAGCCCCTTCCAAGTGCTCTTCCCCAACGTCGCCATCGCGCCATCGGCGGATTCCTTCCTGGTCTGGCGTTGGGAGCCCCATCCAACGGACCCCCAAAAGTGCTTTTTCGATCAGTGGACGATGGCCTATCCCATTGAAGGCATGGACGAATTCGTCAATCGCACGGCGGTGAATCCCATTGAGCTCACCGAGGCGGAGCTGGATTTCCGGGAGTACGGCAATGGCGAGAGCGTATTGGACTACTCGGACCAAGTGGTGTTCCAAGACTGGCAGCTCACCCCTGGCCAGACCACCGGCTGGCACTCCAAGGGCTACCAGGAACCTTACCTCGCCGCACAGGAAACCCGGGTCAGGCGTTTCCACGAAGTATTGAACGACTACATGGCCGGCAATCCGCCTGGTCGCTAAGCGAGGGAGCCTAGTGCGCGGAGCGCTGGCAGCGCTGGCGAATCTGTTGGGCCCGCTCCATCGGATCGGGAAAGGCATCCCGCAACGCCTTGGATCGAATCTCCAGGCTGACATCGAGTCCTGAACGGCAGACCGCTTCGATATCCCCCCTTCTGGCCTCCCCCTCCCCCAATGGACAGCGTCCGTCCACCGCCGCTTCAATGTAGTCGGCACCGGTCATGGTCGCCGACGACTGCAGGAAATCACAGGCCTGCACGTAGGAGAATAGCTCCGAATCCAGCGACGGGAGAGCATCGCCCGCGCGATTCAAGTGCATGAGATCGATCAGGATGCCGGCGGCCGGATGATCGACTGCTGCGATGAAGGCCCGTGCGGCCGACAGCGACTTGATTGGCGTGAACTCGCCAAACTCCAGATTGATCCGAATGCCGTCGCCAACCCACTCACAGAGCTCCCTGAACTGGGACAGACTGGCCGCATAGTCATCATGGCGGGAGACCACCAAGACGTTTCTGGCGCCCAGCCTTAAGCCCGCATCAAGAATCAGCTTCTGCGCATCCGTCGCCCGGCTCCCATTCCCAAGCCAAAGCGCCTCGACATCGATCAGCTTAACGCCCGTTTCGGTCAGGGCACTGCGAGTTCTCCCCAATGCGCCGCCATCCCAGGTCGTTGCCGGGTCAACCCACATGCCGCAGGATTCGAATCCAGCTTGGCGCGCAATGCGAGGGATCTCCCAAGGCAGTGCATCGGGAACACAGCCCGCCGCGAGAGCGCAGTAGGGTTCAGCCACTATAGTTTGCAATTGTCTCGTCAGTCGGCGGCCAGCGCCGCTATCCATCCAAAATCAGCGGCCGCGTCAAGTCAACGCCTGCTCTTGAGGCTTTGTGCAATTCCGAAACATGCATGCCCGGACCGAGCTCGACCAACTCGATGGTCTTGCCATCGGGATCGCGCATTACGCAGAACTTGGAGCCTGCCAATTGGCCTTCGTCCGCATGCAGCGGTTCAGTATGGAAGTCGATTCCCTCAGCGGTCAGGCGGGCGTAAACGTCATCCAGATCCTCAACCGCAAAACAGATGTACACATAACCGATGTCGTCCTGGCGCATTTCCATGGGTTTGCGCGTCGGCTCGAATTCCAGCAGCTCAATCGCAAAGCTCCCCACGGGCAGCAGCGCGGCCCGGTGAAACTGCTTGGGCAGCCGTAGCACCCGTTCTCCGCTGGGGCCGGAGACCTCCAGCGCAACACCCGGCGCAAGTCCAAAGACCTTGCCGTACCACTCAATGGCCCGCTCGAGGTTGGTGACGGTAATGCCGACGTGATGAAAGGTTACCGAAATGGGCAACGTCATGATGCAGTCCTTCTGTGGGCCAGCTTTTCAATCGTGCCGGCCGGGCCGCAGATAGTGCAAACTTCTCCGCGCAGCTTCAAGCTTACCTTTCGCGACAGCACAGGCTGTGCAGCCGATCAGGCTGACGCCTCGGATCGGGCAACAGGGTGGAGCTGACCTATCGGTTCTAGCCCCCTCATCTGCTATTGTCTGTGAGCGGATATGGACTCATCCGATTGCACGCACAAGCCAGAAACTGAGAGGAGCAACGTGACCAACGCGGAACCCACCCAACCCGAGATGCAGGCGGTGCTTGACCGCCAGAAGAAGGCCTACCTCGCCGAAGGCGTCGTCACGGCGAAAACGCGGACCGACCGGATTGACCGCGCGATCGATATCCTCAAGAAACATGGAGACAGGCTGAGTGAGGCCATGGCCGCCGATTTCGGTCATCGTTCGCTGGAACAGTCCAAATTCACGGATGTTGACGGCTCCATCGGGCCGCTCGAGCACGCCAAGAAGAGGCTGAAGGAATGGATGAAGCCGGAGCGGCGCAAAGTGATGTTCCCCTTGGGCCTGGTCGGCTCGCGGGGCAGGATCGAGTATCAGCCCTTGGGCGTGGTTGGCTGCATCAGCCCATGGAACTTTCCGGTGAATCTCACCTTCACCCCCCTTGCCGGCATCTTTGCGGCCGGGAACAGAACCATGATCAAGCCCTCGGAGTTCACAGCCCAGACCTCGGAGGTGATGAAAGAGTGCTTCGCCGAGAATTTCGATGAAGAGGAAGTGGCGGTGTTCACCGGCGGGCCGGATGTCGGTGGCGCCTTCTCCAGGTTGCAATTCGATCACCTGCTCTTTACCGGCGCGACGAGCATTGCCAGACACGTGATGAAGGCTGCGGCGGAGAATCTCGTGCCGGTCACGCTGGAACTAGGCGGAAAGTCACCGGTGATCATCGGTCGAAGCGCCGACATGGAACTTGCCGCGAGCAACATCATGGCCGGCAAGACCATTAATGCGGGGCAGATCTGTCTTGCACCGGACTACGTCTTCCTGCCTGAGGATTCCCGGGATGAGTTTGTGCAACACGCGCAGGAATCCGTCGCCAAGATGTATCCCGACATCAAGGACAACCCCGACTACACCTCAATCGTCAACCAGCGTCACTTCGACCGCCTTACGCGGTACATCGAAGATGCGGAGGCCAAGGGAGCGGATGTGGTGGAGATCAATCCCGCGGCCGAGGATTTCTCGCAACAGCAGCATCACCGCATGCCGCCCACGCTCCTGCTCAACCCTACCGACGACATGCAAGTCATGCAGGACGAGATTTTTGGCCCACTGCTGCCGGTGAAGGAGTACAGGGAAGTCGAGGAGACCATCGACTACGTCAACAGCAAGGACCGCCCGCTCGGCCTGTACTACTTTGGCCAGGACAAGACCGAAGAAGAAGAGGTTCTCACGCGCACAACATCCGGCGGCGTTACCGTGAACGACGTGATAATGCACGTCGCCCAGGAGGACCTGCCCTTTGGCGGCGTTGGTCCGAGCGGAATGGGCTGCTACCACGGCTATGACGGATTCAAGAATTTCAGTCACCCCAAGTCCATCTACAGCCAGTCGAAGCTGGCCTCGAAGTTGGCCTCGGCCATGCGGCCGCCATACAAGAAACGCCAATCTTGATGGGGCCCGTGCGTCGTATCGCGCCTAAAACTGAATGCGCTTGGTTATGCCCCCGTCGATCACCACGTTGGTGCCTGTGGTGAAACCTGCGCGTGGGCTTGCAAGCAGCGCGACCTGAGCTGCCACTTCCCCTCCTGTGCCCATGCGCCCGAGCGGAATGTCAGCCAGCGTGGCTTCATAGAACGGCGCTATGTCCCGTTTGATGTGGTCCCACGTGCCACCTTCGACAAAAATGGGGCCCGGCGAGATGATGTTCACGCGTATGCCTTGCGACGCGAGGTCTTGCGCAAGAGCGCCCGAGTAGTTGAGCAGCGCCGCCTTGATTGCGTTGTAGGGACCGGCAGCCATGAATTTCTCCAGTGCCGCGGTGCTGGAGATCATGATGATGCTGCCGCTGTCCGAAGCGCTCAAGTGAGACATGGCAGCATCCACCATGCGCACCGTGCCAAGCAGGTCGTGATCGAAGTGCGAACGCCAGCCTGCCTCGCCGGGCGCAGCATTGCCCGTGACATTGGGCACGAGGATATCGATGCCGCCGAGCGTGGTCGCTGATGCCTCGACCCAGGCTTTGAGCGCATCGCCGTCGCTCACATCCAACGCCTCGCCAAATGCAGCCACGCCTTTGGCGGCAAACGCCTCGACTGCCTCATCCACCATCTCCGCATTCCGTGCGCAGATGGCGACATCACAGCCTTCATCCGTCAATGTTTCGGCGATGGCACGCCCGATGCCGCGCGTACCTCCAGTCACCAGTGCTTTCTTGCCTTTTAGTTGAAGATCCATGTTGCTTCCCCTTGGTGTTCGCGTTTGTCGTCCCGGCTACCGGAGGTTGTAGTCTAAGCCGGTTTTCTCATGCTTGCTTCCCATACCTAGCTTCAATGAACTCCAGCATCGCCTCACAAAGCGGATCGGCCTCCCCCTCCCATGGACAGCCCCGGCCCGTAAACAGGAGCGAACCTTCCCCGATTGACAAAAGGGCAAGCGCCTCCAGGCGGGGGGATTCACTACCCGCTTGGGTGAGATGGAACTCAAACCACGCGACCGCCGTCTTAAAGATGTCGTCCAGAGCCTCCCGCATGGCCGGTTCAACCTGCGCCATCGCCCAGAGTTGGGGCCACAAGCGATCTGATCGCAGGGTGGTCCCAATCGAATCCTGCAGATACCACCGTAGAACATCGACGATGGTTGGCGAGTCCGTCTCTCGGTCGAGCAATTCCAAGGATTTCGTGTACTCCGAGGAAACGTGCACCGCCAACGCCCGCAGGAGCTCCTCCCAAGTGGGGAAGTGGTATTGCAGGGCACCAAGCTTTAGGCCACTGGCCCTCGCCAGCGCCCTCATCGTCAACTTGCCGTATCCCTGCGTTGAAATGATATCGAGAGCCGACCGCAAGATCTGATCTTTGCGCTCACTCATGGCGACCAAGTTCCCCTTGACACGTCAGCCGACACGTTCCAGCATGTCGGCTGACATGTCAAGTGCGCCAGCAATGGGAAGGCTGGAGCGGCAGGTCGCTGACACCAAAGCAACAACGGACCACAAGCGGAGATCAGCCAGATGCCCATTCCCCAGTTTTCAGCCGACACGCCAGCCAACGACATTGCCACGGCATTGGGTGAAGCCGGATGCGCCGTGGTGACCGGCGTGATGGATGCCGAACTGCGGCAGTCCATTACCGACGAGCTGGCACCGCACATGGCGAAAGCACGGGTTATCGAAGACGATGACCCAACGCAGTTCTACCCAGGCCGCACGCGTCGAATTTCCGCCCTTGTGGCGCGCTCGCCCAGCGTGACCGACCGCTTAGTGGCGCACCCCTTAAGCCGACAAGTGTGCGACACCCACCTGCTACCCAACAGTGAGCACGGCTACCAGCTCCATGTCTCCGCTGCCCTTGAAGTGGGCCCCGGCGCCCGCGAGCAGGTTCTGCACCGGGAGGAGAATTCGTTCACCTTCTTTCCCCTGCCGCGCCCAAACATCATCGTGGCCAGCATGTGGGCCATGTCGGACTTCCGCGCCGACAACGGCGCCACCTTGCTGGTGCCAGGCAGTCACAAATGGCCCGCCGACAGAAAGGCCGCGCGCCGCGAAATCGTGAATGCGGAGATGCCAGCCGGCGCGGTGCTGTTCTGGATGGGCGGGACGCTGCACGGTGCGGGAGCAAACCGGTCACGGGACTGGCGCTACGGCGTGATCCTGACCTACTCCCTGGGCTGGGTGCGGCAGGAGGAAAACCAATACTTGGACGTGCCACGGGAACGCGTGGCGGAACTGTCGCCGGAAGTGAGGCGCATCGTCGGGTTTGACATGTACGCCGCACTAGGATTCCACGACCGCACTATTGCCTGAAGTCACCCGCCCGACTCGGCCCGCCACCCTTGGGTTAGATCGATTGACAACTGACCCCATCCTGCCTTTTTTCAATCAACCCTACTTTGGGGGTGCCCAAAAAAGTCATGCTGATTTCGGCGGCAACAGCAGGCCCGTCAGATTGTCATAAAAGGGCTGGCGGCCAGGGGATTGGGAGAGGCCCACCAACATTTCCGCATCACTCCCACAGGGGTTGTGCACCGGCATGTCTTCGGTGGCGCACCGATAAATCATGTCCGCCACCTCCTGTGGATCCGCAGTTTGCTCACCGCCGTGGTGATCCGCCACGATGGCCCCGAAGTGGGCACGGATCCTCTGCGCCATTTCGACCACTTGCGCATCACCCACCTCGAGGTTGTCCTGCACGTTGCCGTTGAACGCTGTTGCGTATGCGCCGGGCAATACGGAATGCACCCTGATGTTGAGATCACGGCACTCCATGGCCAATGCTTCGGTAAAGCCCTCAACGGCCCACTTCGACGCGCAGTAGGACGTTTCCAGCGGGATGCCGATCATGCCCGCCATCGAGGTGACATTGATCACCACGCCACCGCCCTGCTTTCTCATTATGGGCATCACCGCCCGCGTGGCGTTGAACACGCCAAAGACATTGGTGTCGAACATGGCGCGCACGGACGCATCGCTAGACTGCTCCAACGCGGCATGACCACCATAGCCTGCGTTGTTGACCAGCACGTCGATGCCACCGAACCTTTCCAGCGCCTGTGCGATCGCATCAGCAATGCTGGATTGATCCGTCACATCCAGGCCGGCGACGAGCGTGTTTTCCAGACTGTTCAACTCGCCCTCGTTTTCCGGCCGGCGCATGGTGGCGGCGACGTTCCAGCCGTTGGCCTGAAACGTCTGGGCCGCCAGACGGCCAATGCCGGTGGAACACCCGGTGATCAAGACTGTTTGAGTCATTACTTGGAGCCTCCGATCGACGCTGCAACCTCCGCAGCATCCGAGTGATTGAGATAGCGTTCGGGAATGTCGAACTTGAAAATCCGCGCGGCGTTCAGGCCCAGGATCTTGGCTCTTTCGCCATCGTCCAAGTGGCCCATCGTCCGCTCGATGGCTTGCGCCGAGTAGGGCCAGGAGCCTTCATGGTGCGGAAAGTCGTTGGCCCACAAAAAGTTGTCCACCAGACCGAGCTCCCGGGCAACCAGCAGACCGGGCAGATCCTCTTGGAAGGAGGCGAAGCCCTGCCGCTTGAAGTACTCGCTGGGCAGCAGCTCGAGCTTTGGCCGCACCCACATATGGTGCTTCCTGTACGCCTCATCCATGGCATCGAGCAGGAACGCGACCCAGCCGATGCCCGCCTCAATGGTGCCGAAGCGCAGTCTTGGATGCCGCTCCGCCACACCCGAGGCACAGAGGTTGGCAATCGGCTCAGCGGAGGGTAGCAATGAGTGGATGGCGTAGTTGATCACCGCGCCGCCTTGGCTGCGCGACGTGCGTGGGTCTCGACCGGTGGAGACATGGAACGTGACTGGCAGCCCAACCTCCTCGATGGAATCCCAAAGGGGTTCGAACTCCCTTAGGTTGTAGTTGGGATCGTCCACGTCAGGCGGGCCAAACACCGGCTTGCAGGGCAGCGACAGGCCCTTGAAACCCAACTCGGCGACACGCTGAATCTCCTCAATCGCGAGGCCCATGGCGCCAGGGGCGATCGCCGCCATCGGCGCCAACCGATCATTGTAGGCACCATAGTCCTCCCACACCCATTCGTTGTAGGCCTTGCACATCGCATGGCTGAACTCCGCGTCGGGCGTGGCCCACATGGTCAGGCCCTTGTTTGGGAACATGACCTCGGCATCACAGCCGTCGAGGGCCAACTCCGCGATGCGGGTTTCCGGGTCGCGGCCACCGCTGTTCCTAATCTTGTCGGTGCCTTCCAACGGTTTCGTCCAGTTGATCTTCGCCGGTCGAAAGCCCTCGGTTTTCTGGTACATCTTGGGCTCGACGCTGGCGTTGCCCTTCTCCGTGGGCATTTGAATGATGCCGGGCAGCCGGTCCTTGTACTTCGCATCGACGCGGTCTGCCAGGAAGGCGTTCGGTTCCTGCACATGCCCATCCGCTGAGCACATGAAGAACTTGTCCTCAGCATCCGGCCTTGCCGAGCGCAGCCAACCATCGGCCCCGGGCGTGTTCAGCCGCCACGCATTGTTATCGTCCGCATCAGGCAGTGACAATGCCATCTGTCTTCCTCCTTCTCGCTATTTCGCTTCAATTCTCACGGGCAGAGCCTTAAGCCCACTGACAAACACGGATTGGATGAGTTTGGGTTCGCCGATTAGCTCGATCCTACCCACTCGCTTGAAGAACTCCTCATAAAATATGCGCATTTCCATCTTCGCCAACAAGTTGCCCAGACAATGGTGGGCGCCGTGGCCAAAGCTGAGATGCCGATTCGGGCGGCGTGTGGCATCAAATTGAAACGGGTTGTCGAACGCAGAGTCGTCCCGGTTGCCCGACGGATAAAGCAGCATCACCGCCTCGCCTTGCGGTATGAGCCGACCACCCACCTCGCAGTCCGAGGTTGCGGTGCGCATAAAGTGCTTCACCGGGGTCACCCAGCGAATGGACTCCTCCACAAGCCCTGGCAGCGCATCTGGATTTTCCCGCACCAGCGCCATCTGGTCGGGGTTCTCCAGCAGCGCATGCAAGGCTCCTGCGGTGGATGAACTGGTGGTGTCATGGCCTGCCGTTGCCACGATCAAGAAATAGCCCATCAAATCCACCGACGTCAAAGGCGACCCTTCAAGCTCCGCGTTGGCGATGACGCTGGCGAGATCATCTCGGGGGGCTTCGCGCCGTGCTGCGGTCACCTGCTCGCAGTACGAAACGAACTGCATGAAAATTCCCATACGCTGTTCAGAGGTCAAGTTGAGCGCGATGTCAGGATCGGAGGCGCCAAAGACCACTTGGGTGATCTTGAGCATCATCTCCTCCTGATCGCTCGGCACACCGAGGATTTCCATGATGACCCGCAGCGGATAGTGGATGGCCACATCCGCAACGAAATCGATCTCGGGACCACGCTCAAGCGCTGTCTCCACCGAGTCAATGGCGATTTCTCGGATTCGCGCTTCGAAGCGGTTCAGGCTTTGCGGCATGAACCAATCCTTGGTCAACGCACGCAGGTCCTTGTGCTCCGCACCGTCCACGGCGATCAAAGTGCGCACGTGCGCCTGCCTGCTCCGGGATTCCAGCTCTTGCGCACGTGAGCTCAGGATGGGGCGAGGCGCATTGGCAAAGACGTCTGATCGGCGGGCAACCTCCAGAATGTCGGCGTGCCTGGTCACCGCAAAGAACGGACGATGGGTCTCCGTCTCGATCCATGCGACCGGCTCGTGCTGGCGCATGTGGCCTAGCAGCGCATGAAGCCGCTCCTCATTGGCATACAGTTCCGGGCGAACTATTTCCGCTAGGTCCATACGATATTCAAGTCACATCGCTCACTCGCATATTTTACATAAATTCAATACTTGTCAAGTCGTAAAGTAAGCGTAGAATCCAAGGCATGCAATCGACCAAAGCCAAAATCGTGGATGCCGCGATTGCGACCTTCATTCGATACGGCGCGCGCAAGACGGCCATGACGGACATTGCGGACGCCGCTGGGGTTTCTCGGCAAACGCTCTACGACCAATTTGGCAACAAGAACGAACTGATCGAAGCCGCCATCAGCCGCAACACGGACCTCGTGCTGGGCCGGATCAAGCAGCGGCTGGCCGACGCTCAAACCCTGGCTGACCAACTGGACATCTACCTCACCGAGACCGTTGTGCGGACCTTCGAGCGCCTGCAGACGTCAGAGGACGTGGAGGACCTCATTAGCGGACACAACGAAAGAGGCCGAGCTGCCATCACCGTCTCGCACGGCCGACATCGGGAAGCTGTCGTTAAGCTGCTCTCACCCCACCAATGCCAAATCAGCCAGACTGGGCAGTCTGTGACCCAGCTCGCAGGCTTCTTGGTGCGCACGGCAATGGGACTGAAACACTGCGAATCAAGGCGCGAACTCAACAACATGCTCGCTTCGCTGAAGACTGCCGTCTTGCTGGCAGCCTCCCCAGAGCTCGCAAAACCAAAATAAATACACCCCAAATGGTCGCCAATCCGTTAAGCAGCCGTGTTCTGGCTTGCTACTCGGGCATCAGCATGCCCTTGGCCGCGATGTTGATGCCGGTGGCGGTTTACCTACCGCCGTTTTACGCCAGCGAGTTGGGCCTAAGCCTCGCAACCGTTGGGCTCATATTCACCATGGCACGGCTCTGGGACGTGGTGACGGACCCCATCATGGGCCTGCTGATCGATCGGTTTGATACCCGCTGGGGGCGCCGAAAGCACTGGGTTGCCATTTCCCTGCCCATTTCGATGCTATCCGTTCACATGGTCTTCGTCCCTGACGCCGCCAACGTGTCCACCACCTACCTGACCGGCTGGCTGATCGTCATGTACCTGGGCTACACGATGATGGCCATCGCGCACCAGTCTTGGGGCGCGGAACTCGCTCGAAGCTACGACGATCGATCCCGCTTATTCACTTGGCGGGAAGTGTTCGTGTTGGTTGGCATGGTCTCAGTGCTTGCCTTACCAGCGGTAATTGAACTTTTGGGGGTGGACGAGCAAGCAAGCAAAGTTGCCAGCATGGGCTACTTGGTCGTCATCCTCTTACCCTTGACCGCACTTCCCCTGCTGCTCGGCGTGCCTGACAACGCCGTGCGCACGGACATGACCGTGGATTGGCGGGAAGCCATCTCCATCCTCCTCAAGAACACCCTTCTATGGCGAATCCTGGTCGCGGATCTAGCTGTCGGATTTGCATTCGCTGCCACCGGCGCGCTCTACATATTTCTGGTCACCTACCTATTCGAACTGCCTGATCTGGCGAGCATCGCGCTGTTGCTCATCTTCTTGATCAGCGCTGTTGTCATGCCGCTCTGGCTCAAGTTGGCCGTAGCGCTCGGCAAGGACCGCACAATGCGTCTCGCCTTGTTTGCCGGGTTCGCGGTTCATGGTGTTCTGTATTTCACAGCGGAACCGGGGAACGCGATTGGGCTGTGGCTCTACACGGCGGTTTACGGAATGGTGTTCGGCGCTGCACCCACGCTCGTTCGGTCCATGATGGCGGACCTAACGGACTACGATGAGTTGCAAACTGGAAGCAAGCGGGCGGGCTTGTTTTTCGCACTGATGACGACCAGCAGCAAGGTCGGCAGTGCCCTGGCGGTGGTTACCACCTTCACTTTCGTTGAGTACTTCTACGGATTCCAGCCCGGACCCGACAACACGCCCCAAGGCATTCACGGTCTGTTGGTCACCTACTGCCTCTTTGCGGCGCTCACCTTCAGCATTGCCTGTGTGTGTTTCCTGAGGTATCCCCTCACTCGCGAGCGGCACCGCGAGATTGAGGCCGAGTTGGGAATCCGGATGCAATCATGAACAACCAGCCGTCATCCACGAATTGACCCAGGGTCAACTCGCTCCGATCAACCGCTCGCGTCCTCGAGTGCGGCTTTGCCCGCATCAAAGCACTGCTGGACCATCGGCAGCGATACGCCAAGCTCCTCCGCGAGCTTTAGGCAGGTGGATACATCCTTTTCGGGCATACCCATCATCTTCAACCTGCCTTTTGGCATTGGAAACCGCTCGGAAACGACACTGCTCCCGGTGGATTGATTGAGAATCGCCATGAAATTGTCCAAATCCATGCCATAGGAAGACACCAGATCTCTAACTTCAAGGACGAGGCTGAAGGTGCTGATGGAGATGGCGTTGTTCGCCAACTTCATGACTTGGCCAGAGCCGATGTCACCACACCGAAAAACGGTCCCCAGCGGCGCGAGCACATCCTCACAGCCTGCGATGTGGTCCTCAGCCCCTCCGATCATCAAGCTCAACGTGCCATCCACGGCACCTTGCACCAACCCGCTTAGCGGGCAGTCGAGTACGGCGACATCTCTTTGCGCGGCTTCCACCGCAAGCTTTCGGCAGTATCCCGGTGAAATGGTGCTCATGAGAAGAATCACCGCGCCCGGTTGCAATGCAGCCATCACACCGCCTGGGCCGCGCAACGCCTGGTCGTTTTGCAGCTCATCGAACACGCAGCACATGACCACATCTGACCGTTCGCCCAACTCGGTGGCGTTGGAGACCTCGACCAGCCCCTTAGGCTTCAGGCGTTCCATCGCTTCCCGGCTGCGGTTCACGTAGCTCACAACGCGAAAGCCAGCATCCAGGAGTCGAGCCACCATAGGCTCGCCCATGGCACCGAGCCCAACAAACCCAATGGTACGTTCACGCATCCGACCACTCCCCAACAACGATACGGTGTCACAAGCTTAACCAACAAAATCCTATCACTTGCTGTGGCCAACCCTCTTTGATTCCTCCGGTCCAGCCCGGATGGTTCACCAACGCCATAGCCACCCGTTGCAGCCGCCGGACAAGAGCTTATGATTCATCATCAACTTCAAGTGGTACTCCAATGACAACAGTCTCCATGGTGGAGTTGACGAAATGGAATCACGTCTGCGGCGCCTAGAGGCGGCGGAGCAAATCCGGTTGCTGAAAGCCCGTTACTGCGACCTGTGCGATGCCGGCTATCCCGCCGATGCCCTATGCAGCCTGTTCACTGACGACGGCGTTTGGGATGGTGGCGAAATGGGCGTCTTTTCCGGGCGTGAGGCGCTGCATCGCTTCTTCAGCAACATGCCGAGCATCATGTCCTTCGCGGTTCATCACGTCACCAACTCCGCCGTGGAAGTCAGCGAAGACGCCACCACCGCCCAAGGGCGCTGGTACCTGCTGCAAACCGCCACCCTGAAAAAAACCAATCAAGCCGTCTGGCTCGCCGCCCAGTACAATGATCAGTTCGTTTGCGCAGACGGCCAGTGGGCGTTTCGCCACATTAGCCTGCGCAGCCGTTTCTACACCACCCACGAGGCCGGCTGGGCCAATGTGCCCCACCTTCTGGAGCAACCATGAACGATGCCGTCACCGCGCAACTGCACTTTCTACCCAGGTCGCAAACGGGCGGCCCGGTGCGCCACGTGGACCTGCGCTCGAGGTCCAACGGGTTGGGCATGCTCGAACCCATGGACGTGAGGGTGATGAACGCCCGGGGCCACCCGGACCTCGGTCTGCGCACCAGCGGCTTCGAATTGGTGCACAGCCCCAGCACCGTGACGGACTTCCACGATTGCGAGCGGGTGATGGAAACCTACTACGGGGAATGCAAGGCAATCGCCCAACAGCTCACCGGCGCCCAGGCTACCTTCACCTACGACCACATCATTCGCGAACCGGGCGTGCAGCACTCGGGCGGCGGCACGGACGGCTCGCAAAGAACAACCGGCGTGGAACGGGGTGGCGGCTACATCGGCAGCGTCCACATGGACTACACCGACAACACCACTTGGGGCCGCTACTTGGCCTTGCATGGCGAACGGGTTCCCCAAGGAGCAACCCGCGTGTACGCGCTCAACTTCTGGCGCCCCTTGAGCCCTTCAGCCGACGACCACCCCCTAGCGGTATGCGACGCCCGCACGATTCGGGCCGAAGACCTCCAGGAAACGATGATCTACGGCTACGGGGCCGCCAACTACAGTTGGCATGACCTCGGCATCGAAACGTTTAGCGTGGCCGCGTCCGAACGCCAGCGATGGTACTACTACCCAAGCATGACGCCCGACGAAGTGCTGGTGATTAAATCATTCGACTCCGAAGGCGTGGTCGGCAGATCCTGCCCGCACGCCTCCTTTGCCCACCCCAACCCGAAGGGGGAGCCGCGGCGCAGCATCGAACTGCGGGTGCTCTGCTTCTGCTGGTAACGGCGAGAGCCAAATCGCTCCCGGCCGCTTCATCCTAGGCTCGCCAACGCTGGCTGGCCCTGCGGCTCCGATGATGGGATCACCGTCGCGCGGGCTGGTTGCGCAGGCGCATCATCGTAGAACTGGCTGAACCACCGGCGGTACTTGGCAACGGGTCCGTCGCCGTCGCAGAGCAGGGGCGACTCGACGTACTTCTTGTTTTCCCAAATGGGGATGTCCTGCTCCACTTGGCGGACGATTTCGGCGATCATGCCGTCGGCAAGCATGTTGAACTGCGCGGATATGTTGCGCGGCTTGGTGAAGGCGAAGCGCAGCTTCAGCCGGGTCGCGGTGATCGGGGTGACGGCGCCGAGCATGGCGGTCTTCAGCTTGCGGGTGAAGGTCTGCGTGCTCATGCCGGGCCCGCAGTTGCAAGAGACCAAGTCAATGGTCTCCGTTCTGGCGAAATCGACGTTTCCTTCATCATCAATGGCTGGTGCAAGTGCGGCCAGCTTGGTTTCCCGGCGATGGCCGTCCAACGCGATCTCGGCCTTGGGCATCGCCAAGGCACCATGCACGGTGACGAAGTGGGCGATGTCCACCCCATTCTCGCCCGATTCCTGGATCGGTGATTCGATTTCCCAGTCGTAGCAGTCAACGGGGCTCCAGTCCGGATCGCTCAGTTCCGGGAGGTCGTCAAGATCCCAAAGCGGCGCTACGCGGCGCGGGTGGTACCAAGCCCAGATCATCTGGTTTCTTTCCTGCACCGGATAGCTGTGCAGGCAAGGCCCTTCCTTTGCACGCTTCGGGATGGCGCGGGCGTACGGAACGTTCACGCAGAGGCCGTTGCCGTCAAACTGCCAGCCGTGAAAAGGGCAGGTCAGCGCATCGCCCTGCACCTGGCCGCCGTGGCCGAGGTGGGCGCCGAGATGGGGACAGAACGCTTCCATCACGTGCGCCCGGCCAGCCCCGGTGCGAAACAGCACCATGTGTTCATCGAAATAGAACAACGGCTTCACATCGCCCGGCGAAAGCTCCGCGCTGTAGGCCAATGCGTACCAGCCAAAGGGAATGGGCAGACTCATGGTTTGCCTCCTGTAGGACACACACCCTAGGATAGGAACATAATACTATTATATGTTCTAAAATAATACCTGTTTATCAACATTTATTTATAATTTGTTCTATTTTTCCCCATATATAGAATTTACTTCTATTCTTTGTTCTCTAATGCATTGAAAAAAGGAACGTTTTTTTAGTTTCCGTTCCTACTGGACAGCTCAGGGTGGACGCATCCTGGTGGAGCGATCATCCGTTTTTTGCTAGCTTGGGCGTCCCATGAGCAACAAAAACGGCACCGGCACGCTACAGGCGCGGGCCGAGGACACCCGCCGCGCCATCCTGGATACCGCCGTTGAGCTTTACCTAAGCCAAGGGACGGAAAACACCACAGTCAGCGCCGTTATCGAGCGGGCCGGACTGGGCCGGACCACCTTCTACCGCTATTTCAGGGACGCCGACGACGTATTGAATCAGGCGGTGACCCGAGACTTCGACGCGCTGATGGCGGACTTCGAGACGCAGCGCTACGAACACGAGAGCTTGGAGGAACAACTCATTGACGACATCGTCTGGTTCATCCGCCAACTGCGCCGCCGGCCCGCCTTGAAGCTGATGTTCGTCAACAACAGCGCCCACCTCTATGAACGCATCGAGGAGTCGCTGGCCGGTTGCTACAAGGCGGCGATGGCCTGCTCCATGCCGACCTATGAGCACGCCAAGCGCCTCGGGCGCCTGCGCGAGGGCGTCACCCTCGACAAGTACGTGGAGTGGTGCATGTTCGTCGTCCTGTCACTGCAGACGGTGAACTTTCCCTTCGCCAGCAACGAGTTTCGGCTGCGGGAGATGCTTAAGGACTTCGTGGTTCCCTCACTGATCAAGGCCGGCGACGAGTCAAGCGGGTCACCCGGCCTGCAGCCTAGCGGCTAGCGCCCCTTCCCCAATCCATAGTGCGCCATGTAGGCGCCAAACAGCGCGTCAATGCGCCCTTCGCTTAGGCCGTAGTCCGCAAGGCGGTAGTGATGGGCGTTGGTTTGGTAGGCGTCATCCTGACGATACGCCTGCATCGCCCTTTGCGCACGGGTGTCAAAAGATCGGTCGATGAACGCATACAGGCGCCTCATCTCGGCAATGGGATCATGGATCAGATCGCGAAAGCGCAAATCGATAAAACTGCTGGGCTGGCGAGCAGCGACCGCGGCGCTGGCCTGCAGGTTGCGGCTGAGCTTCGCCGCCCAGTGCGCGCCAATTGACTGCCCATTGGGCTTACGGGTCAGCGGCGCGGCGAGGCTGGCGCACATGGAGCAAAACGACGGCACGGTCTCATGGGGATTTCGGTGGGTCTGAATGATCTTGGCGTCAGGGAACACTCGTAGCAGGGCGTCCAGATAGCCCAAGTGGTGGGGCGACTTAAGCACCCAGCGCTTGCCCGCCCGCTCCGGGGTCTGCCACTGCAAGTACTGCAGGCAAGCCAGCAGGTCGCGGTAGGCGGGCACATGGTCCTGCGCCTCCACCCAACGCGAGTAGCTCGGCAAGTGCATGTGCGCTTCTGGCACGGTGCTGTGGAAGCTGTGCTCAATCAACAGCACCTCCTCGTCGGCGCCGTCGAAGTCCCACGGATGAATGCGCATCGCATCGGGCGATGCCGCGACCACCGCCTCCACTTCCGCCCGCCCCAAGGCCCGGCGCTCGGTCGGCTCCCCGCGCCGCTCACCGGGGAGCATCGCCGGATAACGTCCTTCCCACCAACGCATGGCGGTATGGGCGGGGTCACTGGCCAGCAGCCGGTGGGTCAGGGTGCTGCCCGTTCGCGGCAGCCCGACGATCACCAACGGGGCGTCGATGCGCTCATTGCGGATCTGGGGATGCTCGCGGAGCGCCTGTTCGATGCGCAGTCGATTGACCAGCAGCCCCCGCAATCGCTGGCGCTGGGCTGCGAGTCCCGCTTCGGTGAGCGCGGCCTCCGCTTCGATGGACGCCACCAGCGCTTCGAGTCCAGCGATGAACTGGGGCTGGCCGAAGTCCTCCAGCCTGGTCAAGGCTTGCGCCTCCGCCATCAGGCTGCCTGCGTCCAGCGCTCCGTCCTTCGACGCGGTCATGCTCCGACCTCGGCGCGGGTCAAGCGGCGAAGTTCCGGCACCGGATGCCGGTCCGCCCCAATCCAACGCATGAGCATCACGCCCCGCCGGTGGCCGGTGGTCACCAAGTTGTTGCGCAGGCCCCGGATGGGCCGGTGCGAGACGTGGATGCGGAGCAGGCCGTCCGCATCCAGCGCTGCGTTGGCGTGGTTCAAATGCACCGGGTGAAAGCGGTAGTCCAAGGACTCCATCCACAGGTTGGTGAGCTGGAAGTTCCAATAATCGCAACGCGGCACGGGCGAGCGCACCTGCAGCACCTCGTCGTCGCTCTCCAGTTCCCAGAACGCGTAGATGTAGCAGATGTTCGGGTCGCCCCCCGCCGCCTGATAGAAGCTCTGATCGCCCAACTGGAAACGGTTGCGGTGCTCCACCCGGAAACGCTCCACCCAGCCGAGGAAAGTCTTGGCGGTGCCAGCCACGAAGGCCAGCGCATTGTGCAATTGCTGCTCCAGCAGTTCCGGGCTCAAACGATCGTATTCCGCATCCGGATCCAAGCGACGGATGTTGAGCCGGGCTGGCGCTTCCCGCGCTCGGTTGTTGAAGGTTTGCCGCACGATCACCATGTTGCTTTGCCGACTCATGGGCAGCCAGTTGCCAGGCGCTGGCTCAGCGGATACCACAACGCGCAAGCTGCCATCCGGGGCAATGCGCAGATCGGCCTTGTCCAGTTCGCCCGTTGAGATCATGCGTCCGTCGATGGCGTAGCGGTTCTCCTTGGTGCCAAAGCTCAGGTAGGGCGCGTCGCCGGCGTGGCCGGTGATCTCGTAAGCCAAGCGTCCATCCACGGCAGCGTTGAGGTACAGGTTGTCGGGGTTGTCGGCGCCGATCTTGGCGGTTTCGTGGGACAGGCTGTAGAAGGATGGGTGACGGGCGCTACTGTGCTCCAACTGCATCTCCAGCGCCAACCTCAGCAGGCGGGTGAGGTATCGATAGCCCTCGGCTCGATCCAGGTCGTCAGCGCCGGCAGCGCTTTCCACCAAGCTGCCGAGTTGCTGCAGGTCCTCGCAGAAACCGCGCCATGGGTCGCCGAAGACGGACTGGTCAGAGCTTCCTTGCGGCATGCAGCGCCTCCGCCCTCACCTTTAGCGCCCGCGCCGTATCGTCGAAGGCGCGTTTGATCCAACCTCCCGCAAAGCGCATCACGTGAATGCCGTTGGGGCCGAGCAGGGCGTCGGTCGAGTGGTAGGCGCACCGCTCGGAACCAAGCGATTCGATGAACTGGTCGCGCCGCGCCGGATAGGGCCAAGCGTCGTCATGGGGCAATGCCCACGAGAGCAGCTTTTCCGGCTCGAAGGCGCAAACGTACTCGCAGTTGTCGAACACCTCCCCGTCCCCCTGGTAGCTGTTGAGCTTCATCACTACCGGCGCGCCCATCTCCAAGGTGGATTCGCACTGGAAGCAGAACGGGTTCCACTCGCCGTATCGCGGCAGGTCGATGAGCACCGCCCAAACCACCGATGCGGGCGCCTCGATCACCACTGTCTCGGAGACGACCACCGCATCGGGGTTGTAGGCGAGCTTGGGATCCGAGTCTTCCGTCATGGCGCTTCGGATGGCCAGTGCTCCGCGTTGATCAGGGCGCCATATACTGGCCGCCGTTGGCGTCCAGTGAGGCGCCGGTGACCACCTTGGAGTAGTTCGAGACGAAGAACAGCACCGCTCGGGCGCAGTCGTCTTCGGGCGGTATCAGACCCAGCGGGATGCGGCCGGCAATCTCGCCGACCACGTCTTCCCGCAGCCGTCCGTCGGCCACTTGGGCATCGATGAAGCCGCGCACCGGCGCACCGTGAATCCAGCCCAAGCGCACCGCGTTGACGCGAATGTTGAACGGGCCGAAGTCCTGGGCCATGTGCCGAGTCATTGCGTTGAGCGCACCCTTGCTGGCAGCGTAGGCGGCCTCGCCGGGGAAGGGATTGACAGTGGTCATGGTCGAGACGTTGACAATCGCGCCGCCACCCGCTTCACGCATGGCGGGCAGCGCCGCCTGCGCCATGCGCAGGGCGCCGAGGCAGTTCACGTCATAGGCCGCCCCCCACTCATCGGCGTTGGCCGCATCGCAGGTGGCCCAACCGCCGTGGTCGTAGGCGCTGTTCACCAAGCCGTCGAGCCCGCCAAAGGCTTCCACGGCAGCGCTCACCAGCGCTTGGCACTGATCGCCTTGGGTCACATCAGTGGCACGCCAAACTGCTTCACCCCCGGCCTCCCGAACCTGCCCAGCCACTTCCTCAAGATAGGCGCCATTGCGGGCACCGAGCGCCACCTTCGCGCCCTCCTCCGCAGCCAGCCGCGCCAACGCCTGCCCCAAGCCCGGCCCAACGCCGCTGATGACGATCACCTTGTCTTGCAGGAGCATCCACAGGTCCAGCGGAAAGGAGGATGGAACTCAAAATACACCAACCCCGAGCGCGTGCAACCGCGCGGCGCACGCGCCTATGAAGATTGTTCGGGTTCGGGGGCCGGGTGGCCAGCGGTGGTCCGGGCGGTGCCGTGAAGGCCGTGGATCAACCCCTCCAAGCGGGCGATGGCGGCAGCCATCTCCCTGAATCCGTCATCCACCCGCCGCTCCAGCGATTCGATCCGGTCCTCCATCTGGTCCAGGCGGCGGTCCATCTGCTCGAAACGGGCGTCAACTTGCTGGAATCGAGCATCAACCTGTTCGAAACGGGCGTCAACCTGCTCGAATCGAGCGTCAATTTGGGCGAAGCGGGCATCGTTGGCCTCCCCCATTGCGCCGATGACGCTGAGGTTGACCCCGATGGTGGTGACGCCAACCATGAGGATGGCGATAACGGTGGTGACGAATTGGTTTTTCATGGACATTTACCCGGGATTGTTGTTGATTGGCGGCCCCATTGTCCAGCTTTGTTTCGATTCGAGGGACTTGCGCTGTAGGGTTTTTGGGTTGAGTTCGGGGGCGGCCGGGGCTG
>VYDB01000108.1 GCA_009843635.1 Gammaproteobacteria bacterium | reverse complement strand
CCTCCCAACCCTCCCGTTGGCCAGCTTCAGATCCACTTTTGCCGCCGTCCACTCCGAAAGGTAGTGCCAAAACGCGCCCGTGAGGCGTATTTTCCCGTATTGCCCATTTGAACTCATCGCAAGAGGCTATGAATCCGGTGCAATCCGCCTCCCTCGCCCAACTGCGCGGCGCCATCCGCAGCGCGGCGCTGCGGGACGAAGGCCGCTCGGTCCAGTATCTAGTGAAGGAGGCCAAGGGGACGCTGGGCCAAGCGGCGCGGCGCGAAGCGCTGGAGCGGGCGCGGTCGCTGGTCGAGCGCTGCCGGGCGGCCGGCCACCGCACCGGCACCTTGGACGCCTTTCTCCTGGAATTCGGCCTGGCCAACGATGAAGGCGTGACCTTGCTGTGCCTGGCGGAGGCGTTGCTGCGGATTCCCGATGAGCGAACCGCCGATGCGCTGATCGCCGAGAAAGTCCGCTCCGGGGATTGGAGCGCCCACATCGGCCATTCCCACTCGTTGTTCGTGAACGTCTCGGTTTGGGGCCTGATGCTCACCGGGCGCCTGGTCACGCCGCCAGCCGATGCCCAGGCCAACCCCCAGGCTTGGCTGCGCCGCCTCGCCAGCCGACTGGGCGAGCCCGTGGTGCGGGCGGCGGTGGCCCAAGCCATGCGCATCCTCGGCGGGCAATACGTGCTCGGCCGCACCCTAGGGGAGGCCTTGCGCCGCGGACGGTCGCTGGCGGAGGCGCCGGTCTCCGGCTTCTCCTACGACATGCTCGGCGAAGCCGCTCGGACCTATGCCGACGCCGAACGCTACTTCCAGGCCTACGCCGACGCGATCGAGACGCTCGGCCAAGCCGAGCCCAGCGCTCCGTCGGGGGCGGCAGAGGGCGTTTCGGTCAAGCTCTCCGCCCTGCATCCCCGCTTCGAGCAACGGCAGCGCCGGCGGGTGCTCGGCGAACTGGCGCCCAAGCTCAAGGCCTTGGCGTTGCAGGCCAAGCGGCATGGCCTGCAGTTCACCCTCGACGCCGAAGAGGCCGCAAGGCTTGAGCTCAACCTGGATCTCTTCGAGGGCCTCGCCCAAGACCCCGACTTGGCCGATTGGCCGGGGCTCGGCTTCGTCCTGCAGGCGTACCAGAAGCGCGCCCCCTCAGTGGCTGATTGGTTGGTGGCGTTGGCGGCCCGCACCGGGCACCGATTCGCGGTGCGGCTGGTCAAGGGCGCCTATTGGGACGCCGAGGTCAAGCGGGCCCAGGAGCTGGGATTGCCCGACTACCCGGTCTTCACCCGCAAAGCCCACACCGACCTTTGCTACGAAGTGTGCGCGGCCCGCCTGTTGGCCGCGCCGGAGGCGATCTTCCCGCAGTTCGCAACCCACAACGCGCACACCCTGAGCACGATCCTGCAACTGGCGCAGCAAGGCGCGGATTTTGAGTTCCAACGGCTGCACGGCATGGGCCAACTGCTCTACGCCGAACTGCGGGAAGCTGTCCGCCTGCGGGTTTACGCCCCGGTCGGCTCGCACCGGGACTTGCTGCCCTACCTAGTGCGGCGGCTGTTGGAAAACGGCGCCAACAGCTCCTTCGTCAATCGTTTCCTAGACCGCGAGGCGCCGGTGCATGAACTGGTGCGGGATCCCTTGCAAAGCGCCGTCGCCGAAGGCGGCACCCGGCACCCCAAGATTCCCGCGCCGCCCAACCTGTACCGCCACGCCGGCGAGGAACGCGCCAACGCCAAGGGATGCGACCTCGATGACCCCGCCGAGCTCGACGCCCTGGTCAGCGTCATGGGCGAGGCATCCCAACGCCCCCATCGTGCGGGGCCCATCGTTGGCGGCGCGCTTCGCCAGGCGGAGGGAATCCCCGTGTTCAATCCGGCGGACCGGCGCCGCCGGCTGGGCACGGTGGCGCCGTCCACGGATTCGGACATCGAAGCGGCGCTGGAACGCGCCGCAACGGCGCACCCGGCTTGGGATGACCGGGGCGGCGCCGAGCGGGCGGCCGTTCTGACGCGGGCCGCCGACCTGCTCGAGTCCCGTTGCGCGGCGCTGATGGGCCTGATCGTCGCCGAAGCCGGGCGCACCGTCGCCGATGCCCTAGCCGAAGTGCGCGAGGCGGTGGATTTCTGCCGCTACTACGGCCTGCAGGCGAAACAGGGATTCGACCGTCCCAAGGAATTGCCCGGCCCCACCGGAGAAGCCAACCAACTGAGCCTGCATGGCCGCGGCACCTTCCTGTGCATCAGCCCGTGGAACTTTCCATTGGCCATCTTCACCGGCCAAGCCGCCGCCGCCCTTGCCGCCGGCAACAGCGTCGTCGCCAAGCCCGCCGAACAAACCGGGCTGGTCGCCGCGGCAGCCACCAGGCTGCTGCACGAAGCGGGCGTGCCGGAGAACGCGCTGCACCTGCTGCCGGGCGATGGCAGGGTCGGGGACACCCTGGTTGGCGACTTGCGGGTTGCGGGGGTGGCGTTCACCGGCTCGACGGCGACGGCGCGGACCATCAACCGGCGGCTGGCCGAGCGAACTGGCCCCATCACCCCGCTGATCGCGGAAACCGGCGGCCAAAACGCCATGCTGGTGGATACCACGGCGCTGCCCGAGCAGGTGGTGGACGACGTCATCGCTTCGGCGTTCCACAGCGCCGGGCAACGATGCTCCGCGCTGCGCATTCTCTGCCTGCAGGAGGAGATCGCCGATGATGTGTTGCGGATGCTGGCCGGCGCGATGCAAGCGCTCATCATCGGCGATCCCTCGGATCCCGCCACGGACGTCGGTCCGGTCATCGACGCCCGCGCCGTGGAAGCCCTCGAAGCCCACGTGGCGGCCCTGGATCGAGGGGCGCGCCGCATCGCCGCCTGCGAGCTGCCCGCCGATTGCCGGCACGGCACCTTCTTCGCCCCCTGCGCCTTCGAAATCGACGCTGTCGGAGAGCTCCAGGAAGAGGTCTTCGGTCCGGTGCTGCACGTGGTGCGCTACCCGCGCAGCAATCTAGGCGCACTGATCGAGGACATCAACCGCACCGGCTACGGCCTGACGCTGGGGGTGCACAGCCGCATGGACGGCTTTGCCGACGAGGCGTTCGCCAAGGCCCTCGCCGGCAACGTGTACGTCAACCGCAACATGGTCGGCGCGGTCGTGGGGGTCAACCCCTTCGGCGGCCGCGGCCTCTCCGGCACCGGCCCCAAGGCCGGCGGGCCGCACTACCTGCTGCGCTTCGCGGCCGAGCGAACCCGAACCGACAACCTGGCCGCCAAGGGCGGCAACGCTGACCTGATGAACTTGTAGGCGGACGGCTGCCGCTTGGCATCCACTGGACTAACCCGCTCGTTTCGGGGCAAAGTTGGCCTCAAGTCACGGGGATGGATCACCATGAGAGCATCAGTCGGCGCGCTGCTGGCCGCCCTGCACACCGGCTTGGCCCTGGCCGCGGCACCTTATGAGTCCACCTACGTCCCGCTGCCGACCGAGACCACGCTGATACGGGGCGTCGCCGCATTCACCGGCGATGGCAAGGTGCTCGACCGGGCCGACGTACTGCTTGAGGATGGGCGCATCGCGGCCATCACGGAGAGTGGCGCAACGCTGGCCGAGCCGGCGTCCGGGCGGGTGATCGACGGGAACGGCAAATGGCTCACGCCGGGCATCATCGACGTCCACTCCCATCTCGGCACCTATCCGTCACCGAGCGTGGCATCGACCGCCGACGGCAATGAAGCGACCGGCCCCAACACCGCCGAGGTCTGGGTGGAGCATTCGGTGTGGCCGCAGGACCCGCAGTTTGGCCTGGCGTTGGCCGGGGGCGTAACGACCCTGCACATCCTGCCCGGCAGCGCCAACCTGTTCGGCGGGCGCGGCGTCACGCTCAAGAACGTGCCTGCCCGCACCATGCAGGGCATGAAGTTCCCGGGCGCGCCGCAAAGCCTGAAGATGGCCTGCGGCGAAAATCCGAAGCGGGTTTACGGCGAGCGCATGCAGGCCCCCATGACGCGCATGGGCAACGTGGCCGGCTATCGCGCCGCTTGGGCGGAGGCAGCCGCCTATCGGGACCAACGCCAGCAATTCGAGTCCGGCGAGGCGGAGGCGCCGCCGGATCGCAACCTGGCCTTGGACACCCTAGCGGCAGTGCTCGACGGTGAGATACTGGTGCACAACCACTGCTACCGAGCTGACGAGATGGCGGTGATGATGGACATCGCCGAAGAGTTCGGCTACGCCATCACCGCCTTCCATCACGCCACGGAGTCCTACAAGATCGCCGACCTGCTGGCCGAGGCGGGCATCTGCTCGGCCGTGTGGGCGGATTGGTGGGGCTTCAAGCTGGAGGCCTTTGACGGCATCACGCAGAACGCCGCCCTGATCGATGCGGCCGGCGCCTGCGCCATCATCCACTCCGACTCCGAAGAGCTCATTCAGCGGCTCAACCAGGAAGCGGCCAAGGCCATGACGGCCGGACGGCGCATGGGCATGGCCATCAGTGACGCGCAGGCCATGTCCTGGATCACCGGCAATGCCGCCAAAGCCTTGGGCATAGCGGCCGAGACCGGCACCCTCAGCGTCGGCAAGGCGGCCGACGCCGTGCTCTGGGATCGCCACCCGTTCAGCGTTTACGCCCGCGCTGAACGGGTCTGGATCGACGGCCATCTGTACTACGACCGGTCCGACCCCCTGCGCCAGCCGGTCAGCGACTTCGATCTCGGCCAAACCGTGGCCGGAGGCGAGCGATGAGCGTCTTGCGCGCTGCGAAAGTGGCGATGGCCTCGCTGGTTTGGCTGTTCATGGCGCCTGCTTGGGCGGAGCTGGCCATCGTCGGCGCGCGGGTGTACACCGTGGCAGAGCCCGAGCCCCTTGAAGGCGCCACCGTATTGATCGCCAACGGGCGCATTGAACAGGTGGGCATGGATCTGTCGGTGCCCTTCGAATACCGGCGCATCGACGCCGAGGGCAAGATCGTCACGCCCGCCTTCATCGAATCCTACAGCCACTTCGGCCTGATCGAGATCGAAGCGGAGGCAACCACCAACGATGCCGCGCTGCTGGAGCACCCCTTGGGGCCCGCATTCGACGTGAGCCTGGCGCTCAACCCGGCCTCCACGCTCATCGCCGTCAACCGCATGGACGGCGTCGGCCGGGCGATCACCGCGCCAAGGCCAGGGGTGGACCCGTTGGCCGGGCTGGCCGCTTCGGTGAGTCTCGGCACCGGCGCCTTTCTCCTGGAGCCGAAGACGGCCCTGTTCGGCCATATCGGCGCAGCCAGCGCCGAACTGGCCGGCGGCAGCCGCGCGGCGGTGATGCAGCGCCTGCGCCGCGCCCTGGACGAAGCCGCCCGCTTCAGCCCAAGCCGCTACCGGCCGGGACCCGGCGACTACAGCCGCCACGACATGGCCGCGCTCAAGGCCTTCCTGCGTTCCGGCAAGCCGCTGGTACTGGCGGTGGAGCGGGCAGCGGAGATTCAACAGGCGATCAGCTTGGCTGATGACCACGGCCTGCGGCTGATCGTGCTGGGCGGCGCCGAGGCCTGGCGGGTGCGCGACGCGCTGGCCGCCGCCGGCGCCGCGGTCATCGTGCGCACCCACGACAACCTGCCGCGCAGCTTCGAGACCCTGGGCGCTCGGTTGGACAACGCCGCCCTGCTGCACGAAGCAGGCGTGGACGTGGTCTTCACCGCTGCCGAAACCCACAATGCGCGCAACCTGCGCCAATTGGCGGGCAACGCCGTCGCCTACGGGCTGCCTTGGAGCGCGGCCTTGGACGGCCTCACCCGGCGGGCGGCCCAAGTCTGGGGCATGGACGGCGTGGGCACCCTGACCCCCGGCTCAAGGGCCGACCTCGTGATATGGAACGGCGACCCCCTGGAACTGACCACTTGGGCGGAGCAGGTCATCATCGACGGCCAAGCGATGCCCATGCGCTCGCGCCAGACGCTGCTTTTCGAACGCTACCGAGACCTGTCCAAGCCCTACGGTTATTCTCGCTGAGCTCCGGGAGTGGGCCTGCGGCGCGGGCATCCGGCACACCAGGCGGGTGCATTTTGCTGGAGTTCGGGGGCGCTGAGGAGCCTTAACAGTGCCGGATGCCCGCCCCGCAGGCCCACTCGCCCCGTGCGTTCAACCGAAGTTCCTTGGCCCTTGGCGATCCGACACACCGGGGTAGAAGCTCGCGGGCCTAACCGACAGCAGGCCGCGGCTTTAGCAGGGCGATGGCGGCGGCGCTCGGCACCAGCAGGGCGGCTAGGCTCAGCCATGCCAGGTCGTAGCTGCCGGTGGTGTCGCGCAGGTAGCCGGCAATCCAGGGGCCCACCGCGGCCAGGGTGGTGAACGGGCCAATCATGCCCATCACTTGGCCGAAGGTGCGGATGTCGAAGTTCTGGCTCACCAAGGCGCCGAGCAGCGGCAGGAAGCCGCCGGCGACGAAGCCGAGCAAGGCGCAGACGAGGACCAGGGCGAAATAGTTCAACTCCAGCAGCATTATCCCGAAGGCGATGCCGAGGCCGACAACGATGAGCAGGAACAGCGCCCGCAAATCCCAACGGTCAGCCATGGCGCCGAAAAAAACCTTGGCACCGATCATCACCAAGGCCATCACCGACACCAGGTAGGCGGCCGCCTGGGCGTCGATGCCGAGGTCGCTGGCGTAGGGGCCGAGATTCTGTTGCGCCCCGCCGAACGCCGTGGCCAAGGGGGTGAAGCTGAGCACCGTCAGCCAGAAGACCCGCTGGCGCAGGATGTCCAGGGTGGCCGTGGACGTGGCGGGCTGGGCATCTCTTTGCGAGGGGTGGCCCCCTCGCGCTCCCCGGCTGAGGGCTCTCCCGCTGGCATCGCCCCCCTCAATCGCCCTAAGCCCCGCGCCCGGCGCATTGCGAACCAAGAGCCAGACCGGCGGGACGATGGCCAGCACGACGATCAGCGCCAGCCAGTCATTGGCTGCCCGCCAGCCGATTGACCCGTGCAGCCAAGTGACCAGCGGCGGCAGCAGGAAGCCGCCGATCGAGGTGCCCACGGTGACCACGCCCAAGGCGGTGCCGCGCCGCCGGGCGAACCATCTCGCCGCCAAGGTCTGCCCGGCCAGGGGGCCGGCCAGCAGCATCCCGGCCACGATCAGGGTGCCGTACACCAGGTTCAGATGCCACAGCGCCCCGGCGCGTCCGGCCAGCATCAGGCCAACGGCGAGGCACAGTGCCCCGGCGATGACCAAGCCGCGCAGCGACAGCCGGTCCACCGCCCGTCCGGCCAGCGGCGACAAGGCCCCCATGACGACCTGCAGAGTGATGAACACGGTCATCACTTCGCCGCGCCCGACGGCGAATTCCGTCGACCACGGGGCCACCCAAAAGGTGAACGAATAGATGCCGATGCCGAAGGTCACGGCCTGAAACAGCATGGCGACGGCCAGAACGTTCCAACCGTGGTACCAAGGCATGGGATTCTTCCCGCGCAAGCGAAAATCCTGTACGACGTTATCGCATCATCTTAGTATGCGACCGGTGGGACGAAGAGGAAATTCACGTGAACGCCACTGACGTAAGTTCCGTGCCGCTGGCTGAAATCGATGTCAGCCGACCCGAGCTTTTTGCCGAGGACACTTGGCAACCTTGGTTTGCACGGCTGCGCAAGGAAGCGCCGGTGCACTATCGCGCCGATAGCGTGAACGGCCCGTTTTGGTCGGTTAGCACCCACAAGCTGATCAAGGAAGTGGATGTCAACAACGAGGTGTTCTCCTCATCCGCCGAATTCGGCGGCATTGCGATCGCCGAGCCACCGGTGGTCGAAGGCCAGATTCGCGGCCAGAGTTTCATCACCATGGATGAGCCGGAGCACACGCCACAAAGGATGGCCGTTGCACCCACCGTCGCCCCCAAGAATCTCAAGGAGCTCGAACCGCTCATTCGTGACCGCGCCATCGACATCCTGGAGCGCCTGCCGGTGGGCGAGACCTTCAATTGGGTGCAGGAAGTCTCCATTGAGCTGACCGCAAGAATGCTGGCCATTTTGTTCGACTTTCCCTACGAGGAGCGCCGCAAGCTCATCTATTGGTCCGATCTCACCACCGCCGTGCCCGAGGTCACCGGAGACGACAGCATCGACTTGAAGAAGCGCTACGCTGAACTGATGGAAGCCGCCGCGGCGTTTTACCAACTCTGGGCGGCAAAAGCCGGCCAACCGCCGAAGTTCGACCTCATCTCGATGCTGCAGCGCAACGAAGCCACTGCGCGGATGAACGAGAATCCAGAACAGTTTCTGGGCACCATCCTGCTCTTGATCGTCGGCGGCAACGACACCACGCGCAACAGCATCAGCGGCGGGGTGATCGCACTCAACAAATTCCCCGATCAGTACCAAAAGCTCCGCGATGACCCGAGCCTAGTTCCCAACATGGTGGCGGAAATGATCCGCTGGCAAACACCGGTGATCCACATGCGGCGCACCGCCCTGCAAGACTGCGAACTCGGCGGACAGCGCATCAGCAAGGGCGACAAGGTGGTGATGTGGTACCTCTCGGGAAACCGGGACGAAGCCGTGTTCGATAACGCCGACCAGTTGATCATCGATCGCCCGAATGCACGGGCCCACGTTTCATTTGGGTTCGGAGTGCATCGCTGCATGGGCAATCGCCTCGCCGAACTGCAGCTGCGCGTGCTGTGGGAGGAGATCATGAAGCGTTTCCACAGGGTTGAAGTGGTGGGCGACGTTGAGCGTTTGCCCAACAACTTCATTCGCGGCATCAAGGACGTCCCGGTGCGGCTACATCCTATCTAGGAGCCTTAAGCCTTCGCAATTCACGGCTGTAAATCCGCATCCCGGTCGCCTTCCCAGCATCAGTCCGTGTTAAAATTCATGCCCTTTGGGGAACCGCATCTCCATGTCTGAATTGACCCCTGCCCAGGGGCGCGAAATACTCCCGGTCAACATCGAGGACGAGCTTCGCCAGTCCTATCTGGACTACGCGATGAGCGTGATCGTCGGCCGCGCCCTGCCCGACGTGCGCGATGGCTTGAAGCCCGTCCATCGCCGGGTGCTGTTCACCATGAACGAGCTGAACAACACCCACAACCGGCCCTACATGAAGTCGGCGCGGGTGGTCGGCGACGTCATGGGCAAGTACCACCCCCACGGCGACGTCGCCATCTACGACACCGTCGTGCGCATGGCCCAAGCCTTCGCCATGCGCTACCTGTTGGTCGATGGCCAAGGCAACTTCGGCTCCGTTGACGGCGACCCGCCGGCGGCCATGCGCTACACCGAGGTGCGCATGGCGCGGCTGGCATCGGATTTGCTGGCCGATCTCGACAAGGAGACCGTGCCCTTCACGCCCAACTACGACGACACCCTCACCATGCCCGAGGTGCTGCCGACCCGGGTGCCCAACCTGCTCATCAACGGCAGCTCCGGCATCGCCGTCGGCATGGCCACCAACATTCCGCCCCACAGCCTCAACGAAGTGGTGGCGGGCGTGATGGCCTTGATGGACGATCCACAGATCAGCATCGACGGCCTGATGGAGCACATTCAAGGTCCGGACTTCCCCACCGCGGGCATCATCAATGGCCGCGCCGGCATCGTCCAAGCCTACCGAACCGGCCGCGGGCGCATCTATGTCCGCGCCCGGGCTGAGGTGCAGCACGACGACAAGGGCGGGCGCGACATCATTGTCATCACCGAGATCCCCTACCAGCTCAACAAGTCGCGCCTGATCGAGAAGATCGCCGAACTGGTCAAGGACAAGCGCATTGAGGGCATCACCGAGCTGCGCGACGAATCCGACAAGGACGGCCTGCGCATCGTCATCGAACTGCGCCGTGGCGAGCCCGGCGAGGTGGTGCTGAACAACCTCTACGCCCAAACCCAACTGCAATCCGTTTACGGCATCAACTGCGTGGCCTTGGTCGATGGCCAGCCACGGCTGCTCAACTTGAAGCAGATGCTGGAGGCCTTCCTGCAGCACCGCAAGGAAGTGGTCACCCGGCGCACGCTGTTCTTGCTGCGCCGCGCGCGGCGGCGCGGCCACCTGCTTGAGGGCCAGGCGGTGGCCCTGGCCAACATCGAGGCGGTCATCGATCTGATCCGCAGTTCGCCATCGGCGGTGGAAGCGCGCGAGGCCCTCATGGGCCGCGGCTGGGTGTCGGAGAACGTCGAGGCGCTGCTCGCCCGGGCCGGGGCGGACGCCTGCCGGCCGGACGACCTGGGCGATGAGTTCGGCCTGCGCGACGGCGCCTATCACCTCTCGCCGGACCAGGCCCAAGCGATTCTCGACCTGCGCCTGCATCGGCTGACGGCCCTGGAGCAGGACAAGCTGATGGAGGACTACCAGGGCATCCTAGACGAGATCGGCGAGCTTGAGGCCATTCTCGGCAGCGATGATCGCTTGGCGGAAGTCATTCGCGAGGAACTCAAGGAAGTTCTCGACACCTACGGCGACGAGCGCCGCACCGAGATCGTTGCCAGCCATGAAGACCTGTCGGACGAGGACCTCATCGCGGTCGAGGACCTGGTGGTGACCATCTCCCACAAGGGCTACGCCAAGACCCAGCCGCTGGACGTTTACCAGGCCCAGCGGCGCGGCGGGCGCGGCAAGGTGGCCGCCTCGGTGCGCGATGAGGACTTCGTCGAGCACCTGCTGATCGCCAACAGCCACGACACCCTGCTGTGCTTCTCCGATCGGGGCAAGGTCTATTGGCTGCGCGTGTTCCGCATCCCCCAGGGCAGCCGCAACGCCAAGGGGCAGCCGCTCATCAACCTGCTGCCCCTCGATCAAGGCGAGCGCCTGACTTCGTTCCTGCCGGTGAGCCAATTCGACGACGACCACTTCGTGTTCATGGCCACCGCCGACGGCACCGTCAAGAAGACCGAACTCTCGCAATTCTCGCGGCCCCGCCCGAGTGGCCTGATCGCCTTGGGGCTGGCCGAGGGCGACACCTTGGTGGGTGCCGCCATCACCGACGGCGGCCGCGACGTGCTGCTGAGCGCCAGCTCCGGCAAGGCGGCGCGCTTCAAGGAATCGGATGTCCGCGCCATGGGCCGCACCGCCCGGGGCGTGCGGGGCATTCGCTTGATGGACGGCCAGCGGGTGATCTCGCTGGTGATTCCCGACGAGGACGGCCATCTGCTCACGGCCAGCGCCAACGGCTACGGCAAGCGCACCCGAATCAGCGAGTTTCCGGTCAAAGGGCGCGGCGCCATGGGCGTGATCGCCATGAAGACCAGCGAGCGCAACGGCGAGTTGGTCGCCGCCGTGCAGGTGTTCGAAGGCGATGAGCTCATGCTCATCAGCGACATGGGCACCCTGGTGCGCACCGGCACGGACGACATTTCGATCATCAGCCGCAACGCCCAGGGCGTGCGGCTGATCAACTTGCGCGGCGAAGAGCGCCTCAACAGCGTCGCTCGGATCGCAGAAGCTAGCTTGAACGGGGACGAACCGGAAGATGAGTGAGCGCCCGTTCAACTTCTCGGCCGGACCGGCGGCATTGCCTGAAGAGGTGCTCAACCAAGTGCGCGAAGAGCTGCTCGACTACCGCGGCAGCGGCATGTCGGTGATGGAGATGAGCCACCGAAGCCCCGAGTTCATCGAGATCGCCGAGGCCGCCGAAGCCGACTTGCGCGCCCTGCTCGGTGCGCCGGACGACTACCGCCTGCTGTTCCTGCAAGGCGGAGCGACCACCCAGTTCGCCGCCGTGCCGCTGAACCTGATTGACGGCAAGGCGGTCGCGGACTACGTCGAGACCGGCTCCTGGTCCACAAAGGCCATCAAGGAGGCAGGGCGCTACTGCAACGTGAACGTGGCAGCCACCTCCGCTGCCGAGGGGTTCAACCAGATCCCGCCATTCGATGCCTGGCGGCTCGACAGCGCCGCCGCCTACCTGCACATCTGCGGCAACGAGACCATCGGTGGGGTGCAGTTCCACAGCTATCCCGACTGCGGCGTTCCCCTGGTCGCCGACCTCTCCTCCGAACTGCTCTCGCGGCCCATCGACGTGACCCAGTTCGGGCTGATCTACGCCGGCGCCCAGAAGAACATCGGCCCGGCGGGCCTGACCCTGGTGATCGTGCACGAGGACCTGCTCGGCCGGGCGGCGGCACACACCCCCGCCATGCTCGACTACGCCGTGCAGGCCAAGGCCGGCTCCATGTCCAACACGCCGCCCACCTTCGCCTGGTACGTGGCGGGCCTGGTCTTTAAGTGGCTGCGCAGCCTTGGCGGCCTCGCGGGCATCGCAGCGCGCAACGAAGCCAAGGCGGGCCGGCTGTACGATGCCGTGGACACCAGCAACTTCTATCATTCGCCGGTGGTTGAGGCTGACCGGTCGCTGATGAACGTGCCCTTCACCTTGGCCGACCCCCGCCTCGACGCTGCTTTTCTCGAAGGCGCGAAGGCGCGGGGCCTGACCAACCTCAAGGGCCACCGCAGCGTCGGCGGCATGCGCGCCAGCCTCTACAACGCCGTGCCCGAAGCGGCCGTGACGGCCTTGGTGGACTACATGAACGACTTTGAGCGGGAGTCCGCATGAGCGAGGACAACAAGGCGCTAGCGCCCTTGCGGGAACGCATCGACGCGATCGACGAGGAGCTGCAGAAGCTGCTCAACGAGCGCGCCAGCCTGGCCCTCGAAGTGGGGCGCATCAAGCAGGCCGCACCGGGTGGCGAGCCGCCGGTTTACTATCGTCCCGAGCGGGAAGCGCAGATCTTGAACGCCCTGAAGGCGCGCAACCAAGGCCCGCTCTCCGATGACGACATCGCTCGCCTGTTCCGCGAGATCATCTCCTGCTGCCTGTCCCTGGAACAGCCGCTCAGCGTGGCCTACCTCGGTCCGGCGGGCACCTACACCGAAATGGCGGCGTTGGCCCAATTCGGCCACTTTGCCGGCACCCGTCCGCTGGCCGCCATCGACGAGGTGTTCCGCGAGGTGGAGAACGGCGGCGTCCACTTCGGGGTCGTGCCGGTCGAGAACTCCACCGAGGGCATGGTCAACCACACCTTGGACTGCTTCATGGAGTTCCCCCGGCGGGTGCGCATCTGCGCCGAGGTGGAGCTGCCCATCCACCACGCCTTCATCGTCCACAAGGATAGCGACGCCGCCCCCGAGGCGCTCGCTGGGGTGGTCTCCCATGCCCAATCCCTGGCCCAGTGCCGGGGCTGGCTCGACACCCACTGCCCGGGCATCGAGCGCGTGGCGGTGGCCAGCAACGCCGAGGCGGCGCTGCGGGTCTCCCAAGACCCGGATTGGGGCGCCATCGCCGGGGAGATGGCGGCGGAGCGCTACGGCTTGAAGGTGGTGGCGAGGAACATCGAGGACCTGCCGGACAACAAGACCCGCTTCCTGGTGCTCGGCCGCCAGGACGTGGGGCCGAGCGGGCAGGACAAGTCCTCCATCCTGGTATCGACCAAGAACGAGCCGGGCGCCCTGTTTCGGGTGCTGGAGCCCTTCCATCGGCACGAGATTTCCCTGACGCGCATCGAAACCCGTCCGGCCCGCTCGGGGGATTGGTCCTACGTCTTCTTCATCGACTTTGACGGCCACGCCCAAGAGCCCATCGTGCGCCAAGCCCTCGATGACGTGGCCGAGGTGGCCCTGGAGGTTCGCATCCTCGGCTGCTACCCCCGCTCGGTCATGTAGGGCGCCATGAGCGCGCCGGTCAACCCGAGCATCGCCCGCCTGAACCCCTATCAGCCGGGCCGGCCCATCGACGAGGTGGCGCGGGAGCTCGGCCTCACTGACATCGCCAAGCTCGCCAGCAACGAAAACCCGCGCGGCCCGGCGCCCGCGGTGCGCGAGCGCATTCAGGACGCCATGGGCGAGCTGTCCCGCTATCCCGATGCCAACGGCCATGCCTTGAAGCGGCGGCTGGCCATCCACCACGACATAGAGCCGCACCGCATTACGCTGGGCAACGGCTCCAACGACGTTCTGGAGCTGGCCGCCAAGTTCACCTTGGAGCCCGGCACCGAAGGCATCATGTCCGCCCACGGCTTCATCGTGTACACGCTGGCGATCACCGGCAGCGGCGCCACCCTGGTCACCGTGCCCGCCAAGGCCTATGGCTGCGACCTCGAGGCCATGCTGGACCGAGTCACGGACGCCACCCGCATCGTCTTCATCGCCAATCCGAACAATCCCACGGGCACCTCGGTCAGCGAGGCCGAATTGACCGGCTTTCTCGACCGGCTGCCGCCCCGGGTGTGGGCGGTGCTCGATGAAGCCTACGCCGAGTACGTCGATGCGCCCGACTATCCGGATGGACGGGCGCTGCTGGAGCGCTACCCCAACCTGATCGTCACCCGCACCTTCTCCAAGATCCACGCCTTGGCCGGCCTGCGCATCGGCTACGCGTTGAGCTCCGCCGAGGCCGCCGACCTGATGAACCGCGCCCGGCAGCCGTTCAACGTCAGCAGCTTGGGCCTGGCGGCCGCCGAAGTCGCCTTGGATCAGACCGCCTTCGTGGCCGAGAGCGCCGCTCTGAACCGCGACGGGCTCGGGGCGCTGACGGCTGGCCTTCGCCAACTCGGCTACCCGCCGCTGCCCTCGGCGGGCAATTTCCTGTGCGTCGATCTGCGCCGCGACGCCCAGCCGGTATTTGAAGCCCTGCTGCGGTCCGGGGTCATCGTGCGCACCATCCGCGAGTACGGGCTGCCCAACCACATCCGGGTCAGCGTCGGCCTGCCCCAGGAAAACCAGCGCTTTCTCGAAGCGTTGGGGCAGTTGGCGCCGTGAAGTTCGCTATCGTCGGCACCGGCCTGATCGGTGCCTCCTTCGCCAAGGCCGCGCGCCGCCGGGGGCTCAGCGACGACATTGCCGGCCTGGACGCCAATGCCGAACACGCGGCGGCGGCGCTGCGCCTCGGCCTGATCGACCGGGTTGTGGATGCCGTTCCGCACGACGCCGCGGCGGTGCTGCTGGCCGTCCCGGTCGATGGCATCGCGGACTGGGTGCGTCGGCTGGCCAATCACCCGGGGGTGCTGTTCGACGCCGGCAGCGTCAAGGCGCCGATCATCGAATCGCTCAAGGCGCGGGATGGCGCGCTGCCGCCGCGCTACGTGCCCTGCCACCCCATCGCCGGCTCCGAACGCAGCGGCCCCGAAGCGGCCGATGCCGATCTCTTCGCCGGCCGCCAAGCCGTGCTGACCCCAGTGCCGGAAACCGATCCCGCGGCCATCGACCAAGTCCGCGCCCTATGGCTCGGCGTGGGGGCCCATGCGCAATTGATGGCCGCCCAAGACCATGACCGGATACTGGCCGTGACCAGCCATCTGCCGCATCTGCTCGCCTTCGCCTACCTGGATCGGGTGGAGGCGGATCACCTGTCCCATACCGGGGGCGGGTTCGACGACTTCACCCGCATCGGCACCGCCGCCCCCGACCTCTGGGCAAGCATTCTTGGCCTCAACCGAGGCCCCCTGACCGAGGCGCTGGCTGCGTTCAAGGATTCGCTGTGCCGCTTTGAGCGCGCCTTGGAAAACGACGACCGGGAGGCGCTGCAAGCCTTTATCGACGCGGCCGGCCGACGCTTGACCCGTCTCGGCCAGTGACTGGACGCCGCCTTCCTGCGCCGGTGATTTGCGTGGACGGCCCGAGCGGCTCCGGCAAGGGCTCGCTGGCCACCGCCTTGGCCGAGCGCTTGGGCTGGCGTTACCTCGAAAGCGGCGCCCTGTACCGGGTGATTGGCGCCATGGCGCTTGAGCGGGGCGTCGCCACCGATGATGAAGCGGCGCTGGCAAGCTTGGCCCAGGGCCTCGACATCGAGTTGGCCGGGGAAGGCGCTCAGGCCGACGGCATTGACCTCACGGAACGCATCCGCGATGAGGACGTTGCCGCCGCCGCCTCCGAAGCGGCCCGGCACCCGCAAGTGCGCCAAGCGATTCTCACCCAGCAGCGCCGGGCCGCCGAAACGGCGGCAGCCGAGCCGCCGGCCGAGGGGACGCCGGGCCTGGTTGCCGATGGGCGCGACATGGGCACGGTGGTGTTTCCGGACGCCGAACTCAAGATATTCCTCGACGCCAGCGCCGAAGAGCGGGCGCAAAGGCGCTATAAACAGTTGAGAAACAAGGGAATGACTGTTAACTTGCGCAACGTCCTCGCGAACATCCGGGATAGGGATGCGCGGGACAAAGGGCGCGCTGCCTCGCCGCTGCAACCGGCCAGTGATGCGGTCATCATCGATAGCACTGACATGACCATCACCGACGTGTTGCGGCAGGCCTTGGCCTTGGTCCGTGAACGCGGATTGGCTTAAGCCCCGCTGGTTGCCGGGCAGGAACAGCGCATGACATTAACCAACCCATGGAGTGGCCGCGCAACCCACCCCGGCGCGGCGTCAAAAACAAAAACATGAGCGAAACTTTTGCTGAAATCTTTGAGGAGAGCCTAGGCACCATCGAGATGGTGCCGGGCTCCATCATCACCGGCACGGTGGTCGATATCGACAACGAATGGGTCGTCGTTCACGCCGGCCTGAAATCCGAGGGGATCATCCCCAAAAACCAGTTCCTTAGCGAGACCGGCGAGTTCACCCTCGCGATCGGCGACCAGGTCAAGGTGGCGATGGAGGTCGTGGACGACGGCTGGGGCGAGACCCGGCTGTCCCGCGAAAAGGCCAAGCGGGCCGAGACCTGGGAGATGCTGGAGGACGCCTTTGAGCGGACGGAGGTCATCACCGGCATCATCAACGGCAAGGTCAAGGGCGGCTTCACCGTTGACGTCAACGACATCCGCGCCTTCCTGCCCGGTTCCTTGGTGGACATCCGCCCCCTGCGCGAGACGGCCCACTTGGAGGGCCGGCCGTTGGAGTTCCAAGTCATCAAGCTCGACCAAAAGCGCAACAACGTCGTGGTCTCCCGGCGCGCGGTGCTCGAGCAGGAGAACAGCGAGGAGCGCGAAGCGCTGCTCCAATCGCTGCAGGAAGGCCAGGACGTGACAGGCGTGGTCAAGAACCTCACCGACTACGGCGCCTTCGTCGATCTCGGCGGCGTCGATGGCCTGCTGCACATCACCGACATGGCTTGGCGGCGAATTCGCCACCCCAGCGAGATGGTGACGATCGGCGACGAAATCCAAGTTCGCATCCTCAAGTTCGACCGCGAGAAGAACAGGGTAAGCCTCGGCATGAAGCAGTTGGGCGACGACCCCTGGGTGCAGCTAACCCGCCGCTACGCGGAAGGCTCGCGGGTGTTTGCCACCGTCACCAATCTCACCGAATACGGCTGCTTCGCGGAAATCGAGGAAGGGGTTGAAGGCTTGGTCCATGTTTCGGAAATGGACTGGACCAACAAGAACGTCCATCCCTCCAAGGTGGTCAGCGTTGGCGACGAGGTGGAGGTCATGGTGCTCGACATCGACGAGGAGCGCCGACGCATCTCGCTGGGCATCAAGCAGTGCCGCACCAATCCGTGGGATGAGTTCGCGGCCAAGCACGCCAAGGGCGACCGCATCCGCGGCAAGATCAAGTCCATCACCGACTTCGGCATCTTCGTAGGCCTCGAGGGAGACATCGACGGACTGGTCTATCTCTCCGACATCGCCTGGAACGAGCCCGGCGAGACCGCGGTGCGCCGCTACAGCCGCGGCGAGGAGATCGACACCCTCATCCTCTCCATCGACCCGGCGCGCGAGCGCATCGCCTTGGGCATCAAGCAGCTCGACCAAGATCCGTTCTCGGACTTCGTCACCATCAACGACCGGGGGTCGATGGTCGAAGGCGTGGTGGAGAGCGTTGAGCCGAAGGAAGCGGTCATCCGCTTGGCGGAGGAGGTGACCGGCGTCCTGAAGGCATCGGAGATCAGCATCGACCGGGTGGAGGACGCCCGCAAGGAGCTCTCCGAAGGCCAGGAGCTGTCGCTCAAGATCGTCAGCGTGGACCGCAAGAACCGCAACATCAGCCTCTCGCTCAAGGCCAAGGCGATTGACGAGGAACGGGCGGCGGTGCGCGAACACCGCAAGAAGGAGGGCGAACGCGTGAAGGCCGGCACCTTGGGAGACCTCATCAAGGCGCAAATGGAGGAGGCTTCCGAAGGGGATTCCGATCAGGATTCCGAGCGAGACACCCAGTCATGAATCGCTCGGAACTCATCGAGCGAGTCGCCGCCAAGCACGACCGGCTCCCCCCCCGGGACGTGGAGCAAGCGGTGAAGATGATGATCGAGCACCTATCCATGGCGCTCGCCGAGGGATCACGGGTGGAGATTCGCGGCTTCGGCAGCTTCTCGCTGCACTACCGGGCGCCGCGCATCGGGCGCAATCCCAAGACCGGCGAAGCGGTCGCCTTAGCAGGCAAGTACGTGCCGCACTTCAAGCCCGGCAAGGAATTGCGGGAACGGGTTGATGCCACCTACCAAAGGGAGCTGGCGGCTGCAAGCGGATAAGGACCAGCCGTCACGGGCGAAGCGAGTCTGGCGCCTTTTCTGGCGCCCCTTGGTGCTGCTTGCCGCCACCGCCCTGTTCCTGTTCGCGGTGATCGCCGTCAACCAGGAACAGGTGTCGATCCGCTTCCTCACCTGGCGCAGCCCCGAATGGAGCCTCTACTGGTGGCTGCTGATCGCCTTCCTGGCCGGCGCCGCGGTTGGCGCCGCCGCACTCCTGCCCGGCCGAGCCAAGGGTGCGCTACACATCCGCCGGCTACGCAAGGCCCTCGACCAAGCCAAGGACTGACTCTCCGTCCTTTTCAAGCTCCAAAGCGCCAATGTCTTACAGGCACTGCGGAGATATCGACTTCCGCCACCTTTCTGCAAATGGCCTACTGGCTTCCTTCTATTGCGGATTCGGGAGTCTATAATCGTGAAGCAAGCCGTCAGGGAAATCGAATCGATGACCGAAGGGTTGGAGAGCGCCGGCTTCGACCGCCGCCAGAGCAGCGCGACGATTCACGCGATCGCCAACGCCATCGACAAGTTCGCCATGACCCCGGAGCGCATGCGTGAGGCCTTGGAGCGCAACAACGACATCCTCATGGAACGCGTGGAAAAGCGCATGGATGAGCGCTTCGCCCTGCAGAACCAGTTGATGGAGGCTGGCTTCGAGGCCCAGAACAAGTTGATGGACGAGCGCTTCGTAGCGGAGCGCAGAATCAACGACGAGCGCTTCCGGCATCAAGACAAGCGCCTCGACGCGATTGAAGCCTCGATCAAGACCGGGCTCGGGCGCCTGTTCGCACTCGGAGTGGCCTTGTCCAGTGCCGTCGTTGGGGTCTTGGTAAGGGTGGTTTGGTTCTGAAACCGCCGCAGCTACGGACGATCCTAGCCGGGAAAGCCGTCGTCTGAGCGGCGCAGCAGCAGCCTCAGCGCGGTGAGGAGCCGGCGGTTGAGTAACGCCACCAAGGCGGCGAGCCCGTTGAAGCTAAGCCGCCCGCCGGAGAACAGGGCCAGCGAGCGCAGCGGCATGTTGTTGGCCATGGCCTCAAACATCCTGGCGGTGGCTTCATCCCCTGCCTTGACGCCCATGCGCTTTTGAAATCCGCTGGCCACCTTCGAACGGATGAAGCGCCCCAACGCCGTTTCGCCGATCTCGCCGAGCGAGGAGTTCAAGTGGTAGGGGCGCGAGGGCTCGGGCGGCGGCACCGGCTTGCCAAGCAGGGCGGCGAAGGCTTCGTCGGATCCGTCGAGCCCACCAACGCCCCGCGCGGCGTCGCTCAGGCTCTGGCTGGATTGGACCTTCAGCCTCGTCCTGAGGCGAATGTCCCGGCTCGAGGCGCCTAGGCGAATCTCGAATTCCCCGGCTTCCACGATCCACTTGCCGGCATCGGTGTCGTAGATGGCGAACGCGGCATCGTCCAGCGTCAAGGTCACCCGCCGGGTTTCGCCGGGGGCCAGGGCCACCTTGGTGAAGGCCCGCAGTTCCTGCTCGGGCCGATGGACGCTCGATTGCGCGGCGTGGGCATAGAGCTGCACCACCTCGGAACCGGCTAGGCCACCGCTGTTGGTGAGGGCGAAGGACACCGCCAGTTCGCCGCCCTGGGCAAAGGCGTCGGCGGACAGTTCGAGATCGCCGTACTCGAAGCGCGTGTAGCTCAACCCGTGGCCGAAGGGGAAGAGCACCGGCGCGGCAGCGGTGTCGAAGTAGCGGTAGCCAACGTGCAGCCCTTCCCGGTAGTGGACTTGGCGGCCCGTTCCCGGAAACCAGCGATCCGCGGGCACGTCAGCCTGCTGCAGGGGAAAGGTCTCCGCCAGCTTGCCGCTCGGATTGACGCGCCCGAACAGAACGTCGGCCATGGCCGCGCCGCCCCCCTGCCCGGCCAGGTAGCCCTCGAGGATGGCCTTGGGCGCAGCGACCCAAGGCATGGCCACCGGCGCGCCGTTGGAGAGCACCACCACGGTGTTCGGGTTGGCCTCGCACACCGCTGCGACCAGCCAGTCGTGCTGTTCCGGCAGGGCCATGTGCGAACGGTCGAAGCCTTCCGACTCGTAGCTGCCGGGGAGGCCCGCGAACACCACGGCCACCTCCGCCTCCGCAGCGGCGGCCGCCGCTTCGGCAACGAGTGCCGCATCGGGTTCGCTGTGCTTCGGGTCATAGCCGGGCGCATAATCCAAGGACGCGCCATCGCCCACGGTCGCGGCGATCGCGTCAAAGGCGCAGTCCAGCCGGGTGGGGTTGACTTGGGAACTGCCCGCGCCCTGGTAGCGCGGCTGCTTGGCGAAGGCGCCGATCACGGCGATGCGGGCCGGCGGCGCCAGCGGCAGCAGGGCGCCTTCATTCTTCAGCAGCACGGCGCATTCGCCCGCCGCTCGGCGGGCCAAGGCGTGGTGGGCGTCCTGATCCATCGCCACTCGCTGTTTAGGCAGCTCACCCCCCAGCAGCGCTAGGCTGAGGTTGCGCGTCACCGCGCGGTCGAGGTCGGCCTCCGGCAGACGGCCGTCGCGGACCGCGGCCACCAGCCGGCGGTCGTTGACGCCGCCGCTGGCGGGCATTTCCAAGTCCAATCCGGCTGCAATCCCGCGCACCCGGTCGTTGGCGGCGCCCCAATCGGTGACCACCGCGCCGGCAAACCCCCAATCGCCGCGCAGCACCTGGTTCAGCAGCCAATCGTGCTCGCTGCAATAGACGCCGTTCAACCGGTTGTAGGCGCACATGACCGTCCAGGGCTGGGCCTTCCTAACGGCAATCTCGAAACCGCGCAGATAGATTTCCCGCAAGGTGCGCTCATCGACGATGGCGTCAACGAACATGCGGCCCTGTTCCTGGTTGTTGACCGCAAAGTGCTTGACGCAGGCACCCACCCCTTGGGATTGAATGCCCTCGATGAGGGCTGCGGCCAGTTCGCCGCTGACCAGCGGATCTTCGGAGAAGTACTCGAAATTGCGCCCGCACAACGGGTGGCGCTTGATGTTCATGCCCGGCCCGAGCAGCACGGCCACGTTCTCCGCCGCGCACTGCTCACCCAGCGCCACGCCGACTTCGCGCAGCAGATCCCGGTCCCAGGAACTGGCCAAGGCGCAAGCGGTGGGGAAACAGGTGGCGGGCACGCTGTTGCCAATGCCGACGTGGTCGGTATCGCCCATTTGCTTGCGCAGCCCGTGAGGGCCATCGGTCAACATGATGGACGCCAACCCGAGGCGCTCATTGGCCTCCATGTGCCAGAAATCGCGCCCCGAGCAGAACGCCGCCTTCTCTTCCAACGACATCCGCGCCACCAACTCTGCGGCGGCGGGCTTGTGATTGGTTGGGGTTTGGCTCACGCAAAACTCCTATAGGCTTGATGCAACATGGTCGGCTATCCCGTCTCGGCCGTCACGATGCCGACCAGGTTGGCAAAGCAGGTGTCGACGGCGGCGGCGATGAATGCCTTCATGAACGGCGCATCCGCTTGGTCCTCGCGCACGGCGGCGTGCAGGGTGGGCCAGACGCCCTCTTCGCCCAGCGAGGTGGCCGCCAGCAGATCCCGTTCCAGATAGTCGTGCAGCGCCCAGTTGGGCAGGCAGGCGACGCCTCGCCCGCTGGCGACCAGTTGCGCGATCATGGCGGTGAGTTCGGTTTGGCGCACGGTTTCCGGGGCCACCCCCGCTGGATCCAGGAAGCCGGTGAACACGTCCAGGCGGTCGCGATCGACCGGGTAGGCGATGAGGGTCTCGTGGGCCAGGTCCTGGGGCTCAATCCACGCCCGGCCAGCCAAGGGATGATCCTTGGCCACCGCCAGCACCGCCTCGTAGCTGAACAGGGGCACGTAGCGGAGATCCAGGCCGGACACCGGGTCGGACGTGATGACCAGATCCAGGTCGCCGCGGCTTAAGGCTGGCAAGGGCGCGAAATGAAAGCCGGAGGAGACGTCGATTTCCACCTGCGGCCAAGCTTCGCGATAGGCGTCTATCGCAGGCAGCAGCCACTCGATGCAGCTATGGCACTCGATGGCGATGAGAATGCGCCCGGACTCCCCGCCCGCCAACTGCGCAACGTCCGCTTCCGCGCGGCCCACCAAGGGCAGCACCTCGTCAGCGAGCCCAAGCAGCCGCAGCCCGGCGCTGGTGAAGCGCACCGGCCGAGTCTTGCGCATGAACAGCACGCAGCCCACCCGGCCTTCGAGTTCCTTGAGCTGATGGGACAGCGCCGACTGGGTTAAGTGCACCCGCTCGGCCGCCTCCACCAAGCTGCCCGCATCGCGCAGGGCGGCCAGGGTGCGCAGGTGGCGAAGTTCGATGCGGGGCACAGGCTAACCGATCACCGCGAACACAACGGCGAAGACCAAGGGCAGGCCGATCAGGAAGTACAGCCCCAGGTTGAGCAGGCCGTTGGCTTGCTCATCCTCGTTCAGGGCAAACTTCGGCCCCATTGCCAGCCAGACGCTGCCGGAGGCGATAAAGGTCAGGATGATGGTGAGGACGGCAGCGGCCACGGCCTATTCCTCCTGATCGCGGGATGAGGCGGTCACGCTGGAGTGCCTTTGCGCCCGGCGACCGCCATTTCGTCGCTCTGAGGCATCGTCTCGTTGGTCACATGGCGCCGAGGTCGAGGCTGCCCCGGGGCTTGGCGCCGGTGAGGTCGGCAATGCGTTCGAAGTGCTCGCCGATGTCTTCCGCGGTGGCGTCCACGCCGAGGTCCACCCCGGCGTTCTCGACGATGCAGGCCACCGAGAACTGCCCACCTTGGGCCTGCAGCACCACGCCATTGGGGGCCTCCTCCGAACAGAGATAGATCACCGCCGGCGTGACCAGTTCGGGGGCCAGCGCCTGGAGGGCGTCGCCGGTCATCAGGTTCTCGGTCATGCGGGTGGCCGCCACCGGCGCGATGGTGTTGGTGTGGATGTTGTTGCGCACCCCTTCGATCTTCAAGGTGTTCATCAGGCCCACCAAGCCCAGTTTGGCAGCGCCGTAGTTGGCTTGGCCGAAGTTGCCGTACAGCCCCGTGGGCGAGGTGGTGACCACCACCCGGCCGTAGTTCTGCTCGCGCATGATCGGCCAGGCCGCCCGGGTGACGTTGACCGAGCCCATGAGGTGGACGTCGAGCACCGTCTGGAAGTCGTCCAGCTCCATCTTGGCGAAGGACTTGTCGCGCAATATGCCGGCGTTGTTGATCAGGATGTCCACCCGGCCCCAAGCCGCCATGGCGTCATCCACCATGCTCTGGGCACCGGCCCGATCGCTCACCGACCCGCCGTTGGCGATGGCCTCCCCGCCAGCCGCCTTGATTTCCGCAACGACGCCTTCGGCGGCCTCGGAACTGCCGCCGGTGCCGTCCATGGCCCCGCCGAGGTCATTGACCACCACCTTGCAGCCCCGCTTGGCCAGCTCCAACGCGTGGCAGCGGCCAAGCCCCCCGCCGGCGCCGGTGACGATGGCGACTCTTCCGTCAAACGAATAGGTCATTCTGGGCGATCCCCCCTGCTCAAAACGACTTATTCTAATCGAATGCGGCCGCAAGGTTGACGGAGAGGCGCAAGAGGCGTATTGGTAGGGCCATGGAACGCAGGCATCCTTGGCTCGCATCGATGCTGGCCGTCGCGGTGACGGTCGGCGGGGTAGTGTGCGCCTGCGCGGCAGGGCCACTTGACGCACCGGCCGCTGCGGCCCATGCCCCGCATCATGCCGCGGACCACGCCCCCGTTGAGTCAGTCTCCTGCGAGCGGGTCGATTGCACCGGGTCGTGCGAATTCAACGGCACCCTTGCCGAGCGCGACCCGTTGCCGGTCAAACCGCCGAACGTGGCCGATGACCTCGAACAGGTCTCGATGCCCTTCCCCATTGCCGCGCTCACCCAAGGGCGCGGCTTGAGTCCACCGGCCGCACCCAGCCGTCCTTGGCGCCGCCCTGATACGCCGATACACCGGTTCGACGTACTGCTGAACTAGCACCCTCCGACGCGCTGCGGCGATTCCGCCGCCGGACCCCCACTGGCCTGAGCCAGTGCTTTGCCAAACGCATCGGAGAACACTTATGTCCCTCACGAAAATCGCCGCTTGGGCCTGCGGGTGGCTGCTGTTGCTACCCTGTGCCGCGCAGGCGGACAGCTCTCCCTACTCGGCTTACGGCGACCATCGGCTGGCGGCGTTGATCGCAGAGGCCGTCGACAGGAATCCCGGCATTCGCGAGGCGCTGCTCGACAGCGAGGCGGCCTACCACCGCATTCCCCAAGCCACGGCCTTGCCTGACCCGACCCTGTCCTTCACTTGGCACGCCGAGCCGCCGGAAACGCGGGTCGGCCCGCAGCGGGCCGGCGTCTCGGTCAGCCAGCGGATTCCCTGGTTCGGCAAGCGCGCCGACCGGGGCGCCGTCGCCCGCAAACTGGCCGAGGCGCACGACGAGACCGCCGCGCTGCGTCGCGCCGAGGTGGTCCGCCAAGTCAAGTTCGCCTACTACGACCTAGCCTACCTGGACAGCGCGGTCCGCATCACCCAGCGCGAGGAGGACGTCCTGCGTCTCTACGAGTCGCTGGCGCAATCGCGCTATGCGCAAGGGGTTGGCCTGCAGCAAGCGGTCGTCCGGCTGCAAGCCGAAATCACCCGGGTGCTGAGCCGCCTTGATAAGTTCCTGCAACAGCGGGCCGAGATCGAGGCGGTCTTGAACGGATTGCGCGACCGGCCCGAACACGAGCCGGTTGCCGAGGCGCGGCTCGAGTCGCTGCCGACGGTCGATATCGACGAGCAACGGCTGCACCAGCTCGGGCGGGCACAAAGACCCGAAGTGCGGGCGGCGCGTCTGCGCATCGCCTCCGAGGAGGACAACGTGCGCCTGGCCCGGCGGGAATACTGGCCTGACTTGACGCTCGCCGCCGCTTGGGGCGCCATCGGCCAACGACGCGACGAGGCTGGGCGGCTGGCGCCGCCACGGGACAACGGCAAGGACACCGCGAGCTTCACGGTGGGCATCACCGTGCCGCTGCGCCAATCCCAGTACCGGGCGGCGGAACGCGAGGCGGCCGCGCGCTTGCAAGCCGCCAAGGCCGCCTATCGCCGCACGGTCAACGAGGTGGATACCCAGGTGCGCGCGGCGGGAGTGCGCCTGGCGATGATCGGCGAACGCATCGCGTTGTTCGAGCGGGCCCTGCTGCCGCAGGCGGAGCAGGCCCTGCATTCGACGGAGTCGGCCTACTCGGCTGGCCGCATAGGCGTGCTGGACCTGCTCGACAGCGAGGAGGCGCTGCTCGACGCGCGGCTTGAACTGGCGCGCCTCAAGTCCGACTACATGCAGGCCTTGGCCGACATGGAACGGGCGATCGGCTCCGCCTTCCCGGAGGAATGGTCATGAGCCGCGCCCGCATGTTCATCGGCCTGTTGATAGGCACCGCGCTTGGCGTAGCCGCCGCTGGATTCCTTGATCTCGGGAGTTGGTTGCCCATCGAGTCAACCACTAGGTCGGGCGAGCGCCCCGAGCAGGACGCATCCGGGGAGCGCCGGATCCTTTACTGGCGGGCACCCATGGATCCCAACTACCGTTCCGACCAACCGGGCAAGTCGCCCATGGGGATGGATCTCATCCCGGTTTACGCCAGCGGCGCCGAAGAGGGTCCATCCGGCAGCGCCGTGCGCGTCAGCCAACAATTCCTGCAGAACTTCTCGGTGCGCACCGCCGCAATCGAACGACGCGACCTGCGGCGGTCGATTCGCACCGTCGGCATCCTCGCCCACAACGACGAGAAGGTCGTTTCGGTCAACACCAAGTTCGAAGGCTGGATCGAGCGAGCGGCGGTCAACAACGTCGGCGAGTCCGTGCAGCAGGGCGACGTGCTGTTCGAAATCTACAGCCCGGAACTCGTCACCACCCAACAGGAGTACCTCGCCGCCATGGATTACCTCAAGCGGCTGCGGGAAGGCGGGGCGCACGCGGACGCGGTGGGCCGGGCCGAGTCGCTGCTCGAGGCCACCCGCGAGCGGCTGCGTCACTGGGACGTCACCGAAGCGCAGATCGCCGCGCTGGCCGCCGCCGGCCAGGCTTCCCGAACCCTGCCCTTCCTGGCCCCCACCTCCGGCTTCGTGGTGGCGAAGATGGGCGACTCCCTGGACGGCATGAAGCTCAGCCCCGGCATGACCGTGCTCAAGATCGCGGACCACTCGGCGCTCTGGGTGGAAGTCCAGCTCTACGAGGAGGACGTGCGGCACGTGCATGAGGGGAGCCCGGTGTCCATCGAGGTGGAAGCCTTTCCCGAGCGCCGTTGGAACGGCAGGATCCGTTTTTTCCGCTCCGCCGTGAGTGCCCAGACCCGGACGCTGACCGCCTTCGTGGAAATCGCCAACCCGGACCTCGCCCTGCGCCCCATGATGTACGTCAACGTCGCCATCGAGGCGGAGGGCGTGCGGGATGCCATAGTGGCGCCCGCCGAGTCGGTGCTGCGCAGCGGCACCCGCTCGGTGGTGATCGTTGACCGCGGCGCAGGCGTCTTCGAGCCGCGGGAGGTGGCGCTGGGGCTGGCCGACGACGGCCTGCAGGAGATCACGGCCGGGCTGGCGGCTGGCGAGCGCGTCCTGGTCTCCTCGCAGTTCCTGATCGATTCGGAAAGCAATTTGCAGGCCGCGACCGCGCAACTGCTGCGCGGCACCGGGGAAACCGGCGACTCCGCAGCCTCGAATGATGCCGGGCCAATCACCTCCCACCACGCCCACCACTGAGGCCCACCATGTTTGAACGCATCATCGGCGCCTCGATCAGCAACCGCTTCCTAGTGGTGCTGGCCGCCCTCATCGTCGCCATCGTCGGCATCGAAGCGTTGCAACGCGCCCCGCTCGACGCCATTCCCGACCTTTCCGACGTGCAGGTCATCGTGTACACCGAGCACCCGGGGCAGGCGCCGCGCATCGTCGAAGACCAGGTGACCTATCCGCTCACCACGCAACTGCTCGCGGCGCCGCACGCCAAGACCGTGCGCGGCTACTCGTTCTTTGGCTTCTCGCTGGTCCACGTCATCTTCGCCGACGGCACCGACCCGTACTGGGCGCGCAGCCGCGTCCTGGAAACCCTGAACGCCATCGGTGGCCGACTGCCGCCAGGCATCACGCCCGCCCTCGGTCCCGACGCCACCGGCGTCGGCTGGGCCTTCATGTACATCCTGAAATCCGATCGCCATGACCTCGGCGAACTCCGCTCGATCCAGGACTGGTTCCTAAAGCATGAATTGACCAGCGTGCCCGGCGTCGCGGAAATCGCCAGCATCGGCGGCTTCGTGCGGCAATACCAGATCACCGTCGATCCCAATCGCCTGCGCGCCTTCGGCCTGCCCATCTCCAAGATCCGCAGCGCCGTGCAACGCAGCAACAGCGACGTGGGCGGACGCGTCCTGGAGGCGGCCGAGAAGGAGTTCATGATCCGCGGGCTCGGCACCGTCGAGTCCACCCAAGACCTCGAGAAGATCGCCCTCGGCGTGGACGATGCCGGCACGCCCATCCTGCTCCGGGACGTGGCCACCGTGGGCATCGGGCCCGAGATGCGCCGCGGCGTCGCCGAATGGGACGGCGAAGGCGAAACGGTGGGCGGCATCGTCGTGGTGCGCCAGGGCGCCGGCACGCGCCTGGTCATCAAGGACGTGAAGGCCCGGCTCGCCGAGCTTCGGGGCAGCCTGCCGGAGGGGGTCGAGATCGAAGTGGCCTATGACCGCACGGCCCTGATCGACCGGACGATTGACAGCTTGAGCGTCACCCTCAGCCAGCAGCTCGCCATCGTGGGGCTGATCTGCCTGCTCTTCCTGTTCCACGTCAGGAGCGCCTTGGTGGCCCTTGCCACCCTGCCCTTGGCCATCCTCGCCACCTTCGCCGCGCTGTCCCTGCAGGGGCGGGGCGTCAACATCATGTCCCTCGGCGGCATCGCGGTCGCCATCGGCACCCTGGTTGACGCCAGCATCGTGATGGTGGAGAACGCGCACAGCCATCTCGCCCGCGACCAAGGGCGGCGGCCACACTGGCAGGTGGTTGCGGAGGCAACCCGGGAGGTCGGCCCGACGCTCTTCTTTGCGCTGCTGGTGATCACGGTCTCGTTCCTGCCCGTCTTTGCGCTGGAAGCCCAGGAGGGCCGGCTCTTCAAGCCGCTGGCCTTCACCAAGACCTACGCCATGGCCGCCGCGGCGCTGCTTTCGGTGACCCTGGTTCCGGTGCTGGTTGGCTACTGGGTGCGGGGCCGGATTCGTCCGCTGGACCGGCAGCCGGTCAACCGGCTCCTTGGGCGGCTGTACCGCCCCCTGCTGGAAGGCGCCATGCGCTTCAAGATTCTCGTGCTCAGCGCCGCCGTCCTGGGGCTGGCCCTCACCGCGCTGCCCTGGAGCCGCATCGGCTCCGAGTTCATGCCCAGGCTCTGGGAAGGCGACCTGCTCTACATGCCGACCACCCTGCCGGGCATCTCCATCACCAAGGTCACCGAGATCCTGCAGCAGACGGACCGCATCCTGCGGACGTTTCCCGAGGTCGAGCACGTCTTCGGCAAGCTCGGCCGTGCCGACACCGCGACCGACCCCGCCCCGCTGTCCATGATCGAAACCACCATCCAGCTTAGGCCCAAGAGCGAATGGCGGCCCGGCATGACGCCGGAGCGGCTGATCGAGGAAATGGATGCCGCCATCCAGGTGCCGGGGCTCACCAATGCTTGGACCATGCCGATCAAGACGCGCATCGACATGCTCTCCACCGGCATCCGAACGCCGGTCGGCATCAAGATCGGGGGCCCTGATCTCGCCGAGCTCGAGCGGCTCGGCAAGGCCGTCGAGGCGGTCGTGCGAGCGCTGCCCGGAACCGCCAGCGTCTATGCCGAGCGGGTGATGGGCGGCAACTACCTGGACTTCCAGATTGACCGCGATGCGATCGCCCGCTACGGCCTGACCGTTGGCGACGTCCAGGATGTCATCCAAACCGCCATCGGCGGCGCCAATGTGACCACCACGGTCGAAGGCCTCGCCCGCTACCCGGTGAACCTGCGCTACGGCCGGGCGCTGCGCGACGACCTGCCGGCCCTGCGCGCGGTGCTCGTGCCGACGCCGGGCGGCCTGCAGATTCCGCTGGGGCGGCTGGCCCGCATCGAATACGCGGTCGGCCCGCCAAGCATCAAGAGCGAGGGCGCCAAGCCAAACGCTTGGGTCCACGTTGACGTGCGCGACCTGGATCTTGGCACCTACGTCGAGCAGGCACGCACGGCCGTCGCCGATCAAGTTTCGCTACCCCCCGGCTACACCTTGGCTTGGAGCGGCCAATACGAACACATGCAGCGCGCCGAACGGCGCCTCGCCCTGATCATTCCCCTCACGCTGCTGTTGATCGCAGCGATCATCTACGCCAGCCGCAAGTCCATCGCTGAGACCGTCCTCGTTCTCGTCGGCGCGCCCTTCGCCCTGACCGGGGCCATCTGGCTGCTCCACGCGCTGGACTACAACTTCAGCGTCGCCGTCTGGGTGGGGATCATCGCACTGGCCGGCCTCTACGCGGAGACGGCCACCGTGCTGCTGCTGTACCTTGAGCTGTCGGTTCGTGAAGCCCGCCAACGCGGACTGCTCACCGACCGCGCCGCACTCGCCCGTGCCATCCAGGATGGCGCCGCCCAACGCCTGCGGCCCATACTGATGACCATCGCCACCGACGTCATCGGGCTGCTGCCGATCATGTGGAGCGCCGGAGCGGGCGCCGACGTCATGAAGCGCATCGCCGCCCCCCTGGTCGGGGGCGTGCTCACCTCGGGCCTGATCGTGCTCTTCCTCTATCCAGCGGTGTACTACCTCTGGAAGGCACGCGAGTTGCCGCCCGAGGTCAAGGCCGCATAGGGAAGTGAACGGGGCCGGTTAGGCGGTCGAGCTGGGGTTGGATCCAGTCGATCCAGCGGCACAGGAAGGGACGGGTCTCGCGCGGGTCGATCAACTCATGCACTGCGAAGGATTCGGCGCGGGGAAAGGGGGAGCGGGCGTTGCGCAGGCGCTCCTCGAGTTCATGGCGCTTGGCGTCCGGATCCTGGGCGGCGGCGATCTCCCGATGGAAGGCCACCGCCACGCCGCCTTCCAAGGGCAGCGCGCCGGACTCCACCGAGGGCCATGCCAGCACGTAGGCGCCCGGCGCGTAGTGGGCGGCGGTGGCAACGCCAAAGCCCTTGTGAACCTGGACCACCGCCCAAGGGATGCTGGCTTGGGAGGCGGCGGCAACCGCTGCCATCCCGTAGCGGATGGTGCCCGCCGCCTCCGCCTCGGGCCCAATCATGAAGCCCGGCTGATCGACGAAGTTGACCACCGGCACGTGGAACGTGTCGCAGGTCTCCACGAAGCGGCGGTACTTTTGGGCGGCTTCGGCGGTCATGGCGCCGGCATAGTGGCGGTTGTCGTTGGCCAGCACGCCCACCGGCTGGCCGGCCAGGCGGGCAAAGGCGCAGATCTGGCTCGGACCATAGGTGGCGCCCACCTCAAAAAGCGAATCCCGATCGACGATCAGCTTCAAAATGGCGCGCATGTCGAACGGGGCGTTGGCTTCGCGAGGCACCGCCTCAAGCAGTTCCGGGGCCATGCGCTCCGGATCGTCATCGGAAGCGACGCGCGGGGCGCGCTCCCAAACCGATGCGGGCAGATAGCTTAAGTATTGCCGAATCTGGCGAAACGCATCGCGCTCATCGGCGGCGATGTTGTCCACTACGCCGCTTGCAGCGTGAACTTCCGCACCGCCGAGCTGCTCCTTGGTGAGGTTGACGCCCAGCGCCCGCCGCACCAGCGCCGGGCCGCCAATCAGCACTTGGGCGGTGCGCCGGGTCATCACCGCAAAATGGGAGGCCACCAAGCGGCCCGCCGGGAACCCGGCCACCGGCCCCAAGGCCGCGGAGGCGATGGGCACCTGGCCCATGGCGTCGGCAATGATGCGAAAGCGGGGTTCGGAGAACACCGGCTCGCCAGTGGTGCCGCCCTTGCGGCCGGAACCCTTGACGCTGCCGCCGCCGCCTTCGAGCAGGCGCACGAGCGGCACCCGATACTGGCAGGCGAGATGTTCCGCGTAGATGCTCTTGCGCAGCCCGGCGGCGTTCGGGGAGCCGCCCTTCAGCGTGAAGTCCTCGCCGCCCACCACCACCCGGCGGTCGTCGATCTTGCCGAAGCCGACCACGTAGTTGGCGGGCACGTAGCCGGTCAGCCGGTCCTTGTCGTCGTAGTCCGGCAGCGCGGTGGCCCGGCCGTGCTCCTGAAAGGTGCCGCGGTCAAGCAGTTCATCGATGCGTTCACGGACGGTCAGCCGGCCCTTGGCATGCTGGCGGGCGATGCCTTCCTTGCCCCCCTGCTGACGCGCCAAGTGGCGCCGCTGGGCCAGTTCCTTGACCTCGCTTTCCCAACTCATGGGCAGCGCTCCGCAACCTGCCTTTAGTCGTTGAACTCGGGGACGCGTTTCTCGAAATTGGACCTGACCGCCTCGACTTGGTTGGCGGTGCCGATCAACTTCCGCTGCAAGGCGGACTCCAGCTCCAAGCCGGTGCGCGCATCGGCATGCCAAGAGGTCTCAAACAGTTCCTTGCCCGCCCGCACCGCGTCCGGCGACTTGCCGGCGATTTCCCGCGCCAGTTCCATGGCGGCGGCGTGCGGGTCGTCGGCCACGTGGGTGACGAGGCCCGCCTGGCGCGCCTGCTCGCCGTTCAACACCCGGCCCGTGAAGGTTAGCTCCTTGGCCACATCCAAGGGCACCAGGTCGCGCAGCGTCTGGGTGATGCTCATGTCGGGGATCAGGCCCCACTTGATTTCCATGACGGAGATCTTGGCGTCTGGGGCGGCGAAGCGAATGTCCGCCCCCAACGCGATCTGGCAACCGCCGCCGTAGGCGACGCCGTGCAGCGCGGCGATGGTCGGCACCGGCAGCTTCTTCCAAACGTAGGCCGGGCGTTGCGCGAAGTTCTCAACCTGGTCGCCGCGGCTGAGCAACGCATCGCCGGCGTCCCGGCTCGAATCGCCGAGGCCCTGCATGCTCGCCATGTCCAAGCCCGCGCAGAACCCGCGCCCGTTGCCGGAGAGCACCACGGCCCGCACCTCTTTCGCCTCGGCGAGGCGCTCCCCCGCGGCCACGATCGCCTTGAACATCTCCGGGCTCAGCGCGTTGTACTTCTCGGGCCGGTTGAGGCGCACGTCAGCCACCCCGCCATCGACCTCGACGGTCACTAGATCAGACATCCCTGCTTCCATTGGTTGGTGTACGTGGCCGCGCAATTTAACACGGCTGACCGCTAGAAAAAGTAGCTGCCTCCATTGGCCACCAGCACCGAACCGGTGCACATGCTGGAGGCGTCGCTGGCCAGCCAGCAAACCGCTTGGGCGATTTCGCCCGGCTCCGCCATGCGGCCGAGGGGAATGGCGCTTTCCATGTCGCGGATCCAGGCTTCGGGAATGCCGTCCATGATCGGCGTGTTGGTCGGGCCAGGCGCCACGGCGTTCACGCGGATGCGCCGCGACCCGAGCTCCCGCGCCAGGCCACGGGTGAGCCCGATCAGGGCCGCCTTGCTGGTCACGTAGTGGATGGGGCCCTCGCCGGATTGGGCGGCGGTGGACGAGATGTTGATGATTGATCCGGCAATCCCCGCCCTGACCATGGAGCGTACCGCGGCCCGTGCGCAATGAAAGGCGCCGTCCAGGTTCACGCCCAGCACGCCGCGCCAGCCTTGGTCTTCCATGAAGACGATGTGGTCGATGTGGGTTTCGGCCTCCCCGCTGGCCTCAAGCTCCGCGTTGCGCTGGGCCATGAGTTCGTACATCCGCTCGCTGCCGTCGCCCTCGGCGCGGCCAATCCCGGCGTTGTTGACCAGCACGCTCACCGACCCGAGTTCCGCTCCCACCCGGTCGAACGCCTCGTTCACCGACGCGCTGGCGCTGACGTCGCAATGCAACGCGAGCGCCGGGCCGGTGAGGCCGGCGATGGTTTGCGCGGCGCCCGCTTCGTTCAGGTCCAGGGCCGCAACCGCCGCGCCGCGCTCCGACAGCAGCCGCGTTGCGGCCCGCCCCATGCCTTGGCCGGCGCCGGTGACCACCGCGACCTTGCCCTCAAGAGACGTCTCGCTCATCGCCCTTCCTCCATTTGGTTCTGACCCAGCTAGGCGCCCGGCGGCGGCGGAACCACGAGCTGCGATGCCTTGCCGCCGTCCACGGACAGGCATACGCCGGTCACGTAGCTCGCCTCGTCGGAAAGCAGAAAGGCGACCGCAGCCGCCACCTCCTCCGGCTCGCCGAGCCGGTTCATCGGCACGCCGCCTGCCACCGCCTCGGTGTAGCCGGGCACGCCCCCCAAGGCTTCGGCGGTGCTCGGCGTGGCGATGACCCCCGGCGCCACGGCATTGACGCGCACGCCCCGGGGCGCACCCTCCATGGCCGCGCACTTGGAAAAGTGGACGAGCGCCGCCTTGGAAGCGGAATAGGCCGCCATGTTGTCGATGGCCAGCAGCCCGTTGATCGAGGCGATGTTGACGATCGCGCCCCGGCCCTGGGTCACCATGATCTCCATGGCCGCCTGGGTGGCGGCGAAGGCGGCATCCACGTTGATGCGGAAGTCCTGCTGGAAGGCCGTGAGGCTAGTGTCCCCAATGGCGCTCCAGCCGACGTGCATGGCGTTGTTGACCAGGAAGTCGAAGCGCCCATGACGACCCTGGATCTCGTGGATCAACGCCTGCAGCGCCGGCGCATCGGCCACGTCAAGCTGTTGCGTGCTCGCCCGCTCGCCCAACGCCTCCCGTGCCGCAGCCAGCGCCTCTGCCCGCCGGCCGCAAACGGTCACCGTGGCGCCCTCCTCAATCAACCGGCCAGCGATGGCCAGGCCAATGCCCTCGCTGCCCCCGGTCACCAAGCCAACACGGCCTGCAAATCGTTCCAAGCTCGCTCTCCGCGCCTTGCACTGTTGCGAAGGTTCGCTAGTCTAACCGCCCGAAATGGGCATGGATAGGCGAGCGCGCATGCCGCTGCGCTTGCTGCAAAGGAGTGAGATGGACGCCACTTGGGAAGCCGCTGCCGCAGCCTACAGGATCCGCGAGAAGCCTCGGGGCGGGCACAAGGTTCGCGTGTTCGCCGAGAACCACGCTTACTTGAGCCAGGTCTTCAAATGCCTGGAGACCTATGGGGAACGCGAGTTCATCGTGCACGAAGACGCCCGGCTGACCTTCGCCGAGTGCCGCACCCAGGCCGCCCGCCTGGCCCACCATCTGGCCAACCAATGCGCCGTTGAACCCGGCGACCGCATTGGCCTGGTCCTGTCCAACTCGCCCGAGTGGATGCTGAGCTTCATCGCCATTAGCGCCATCGGCGCGGTGCCGGCGCTGATCAACGCCCGGGCGGGCGCCGATGAGGTCAACCACTGCCTGTCCTCGACCCAATGCCGGCTGTGCATTCACCAGCGCAACGACTTGGCGGCCGAAATCGACGGTCTGACCTTGGCAGAGATCCTGCGCATCCTGTCCGGCCAAGCGGACCATCCGCTGCCCGAAACGCCACGCGGACCCGACGATGAGGCGCTGCTGATGTTCACCAGCGGCACCACCGGGCTGCCCAAGGGCGCCTCCCTGTCCCATGAAGGCGTGCTGACGGCGCTCAAGACCATTGAGTACTCCGGAGCGCTCATCGCCAAGGGCATGGCCGAAGCCTTCGGCATCGACTACGGGACGCTCGCCGGGATGCGGCCACTGCCAGTCAACCTGTTGATTTTCCCGCTGTTTCACGTCAGCGGCTGTCATGCGGTGTTCCTCACCAGCCTGCTGCAGGGCGGCAAGGTCGTACTCATGACGCGCTGGAACGCCGAGCAGGCCGCAGCGCTCATGGCGCGGGAGCGGGTGACCGCCTTTCCCGCCGTGCCCACCATGCATAGAGACTTGCTGCGCCTCGAAACCCTGGCGGAACATGACCTTTCCAGCCTCACCAGCCTGTCCGTGGGAGGGCAGGCGACGCCGCCCGCCTTGCTCGCCGACATCCATCGCGCCTTTCCGGCCGCGGTCATGGGCACCGGCTACGGCATGACCGAGAGCAACGGCACCGTGACGCTGATGATCGGCTCGGAGTTCATCGGCAATCCCCGCTCGGCGGGTCGCCCCGTGTCAACCGTTGACGTCGAGGTTCGCGACGATCAAGGCCGGGCACTGCCTGCAGGCGCGACCGGCGAGATCCACATTCGGGGCTCGACGTTGATGACCCGATATGCCAACACGGAGCACGACGCCTTTGACGCCGACGGCTGGTTCGCCACCGGCGACCTCGGCTACCTCGATGAGGACGGCTTGGTCTACATCGTTGACCGCAAGACCGACATGGTGATTTCCGGTGGCGAGAACATCTACTGCGCCGAAGTCGAACGGGTGATGGACCAGCATCCGGCGGTCCGTGAAAGCGCGGCCTTCGGGCTGCCCGACGAGCGGCTCGGCGAAAAGCTGGTCGCCACCGTCGTGCCCCAGGCGGACGCCGACTTAACCGAAGCCGCCCTGATCGACCACTGCGTCAGCCGCCTAGCCAAGCACAAGGCGCCCAAGCAGGTGCGCATTCAGCGCCGTCCCTTACCGCGAAACGCCTCCGGCAAGACCATCAAGGCCAAGGTCAGGGAGGAATATCTCGCAAGTCAGTGAGTCACAGCGGCGTCTTGGGGTCCATGCCGAGCATGACGCGGCCAACGACCTCGTAGGTGGGCTGCGCCACCATGAGGTGCTGGGTGGCGACATGCACGTCCCGGAAGCAACGCTGCAGAACGTTGCTGCGGTAGATCGACGTGCCGCCGGCGGCGTGATAGAGCCGATCCACCGCCTCGGCCGCCGACCAGGCGTTGTTGGTGGCCGCCAGCCGCAGTTGCGCCTTGATGTCCCGATCCAGCCGGTCGACGCGCTCCGCCTGCTGCCAAGCCCGGTCGATGGCTTGGTAGGTCAACGCCTGGCCCGAAGCCACCAGCGCCTCGGCTCGCGCCAGGTCCTGCTGGGTGCTGCCCCGCTGGGCCAAGGTACGCCGGCTGCCGGTCGGCCGCTTGCCGCCCGCCAACTCCGTGAACGCGCCGATGGCGTGACGCGCGATGCCTAGGCAGACCGCCGAGACGCCGAGCGCCAGCAGGCCGAAAAACGGAAAGCGGTACAGGGGCGCATCAACCCGCGGTGGCGCGCCCAGGGGCACCCAGTGGCCCTCGGGCACGAACGCATCGCGCACCTCGATGTCGTTGCTGCCGGTGCCGCACAGCCCGGACGTGTGCCAACTGTCGTGAATCCTCACCTCCGATGCCTCGAACAACGGCAGGATCACCTCCGGCCCGCCTTGGGCCGCCTGGCGCGGCTCGCCGTTTTCCAGCACCACCGAGCCGCCGCAAATCCACTGCGAAACCTGCGACGCGCTGCCGAACGGCCAGCGTCCGCTGACCCGTACCCCGCCCGGCACCACCTCCGCCTTGCCAATGGGCGCGGTGACGCCGGTGACAATGGCATCCGGGTTGGCGGCGAACAACGCTTCGGCCGCCTCGTCCGCCAGCGTCGCCGCCAGCAATCCGGTGCTGGCGCCGATCATCAGGCACCAGCCCACCGAACCATCCGCCTCGGCGGTGGTCATGACCGCGTCGAAGAACTCCCGCGGATGAACCTGCCCGCCGCCGTACCGAGCCGGCACCAGCGACCGGAACAGACCGGCGGCGGCCATTCGGGCGGCCAAGTCCTCGGGCATGCGCCGCGCCGCCTCGATGTCCGCCGCCCGCTCCCGGATCTCCGCCGCAAAATCCGCCGCCCGGGCGACGGTGCCGGCGTCTGGAGTGACCTTTCCTTTGCTATGATGGTCCATTCTCGCGGCGATGCCTCACTGGGGACGATTCCAAAATCCGATCAACGGACTCGAATTATAGTGCCCGCCAAAATCCACTACGCCCCCCCAAAACGGTGGCCACTGACTCTCCTCCTCGGCCTGCTGCTGGCTTGCACCGGTTGCGGGGGCGACGTCACGCTGTCATGGACCTCGGTTGCCACCCCGGAGCCGGAGCCCACGTACCAAGCCACCATCCGCCGTACCGAGTACGGCATCCCCCACATCGAGGCCGAGGACTGGGGGAGCCTCGGCTACGGCTACGGGTACGCCTACGCCCAGGACAACTTCTGCACGGCCATGCGCGGCATCGTCGCCGCCACCAGCCGCTCCGCGGAGTTTTTCGGCGAAGCGGGGGGCGATCCGGTCACCGACCTGGTGCTGCGCTTTCTGTTCGGTGACAGGGAAGCCTTCGAAGCCAACTTCCTGCCCGATGCGGACAGCGCAGCCCACCGCGTGGTGGAGGGATTTGCCCTCGGCATGAACCGCCACCTGCGCGAGACCGGGGTGGCCAACCTGCCCGAGGGCGATTCCGGCTGCCGGGATGCCGACTGGGTGTTTGAAATCGACGCCACGGACCTGTGGATGCTGCTCGGACGGATTCCACTGAAGGGCAGTTCCGACGAGGGCATCGTGCGCCGGGCGATCTTCAACACCGCCGGGCCAAGCCCCGGCGCCACCAGCACCTTCGAGGAAGCCGACCAAGCTGAGCTGGCCGAGGGCCTGGGCCGGCTGGCCCGCGCCCTCAGCCGTCCCGGTCACGGCAGCAACGCCCTGGCCGTGGGCAGCGACCTCAGCCAAAGCGGCAAGGGGCTGCTGCTGGCCAACCCGCATCGCTCCTGGACCGGTGACGGCAGCTTCTACCAAGTGCATCTGACCCTGCCGGGGGAGTACGACGTGGCCGGCGCCGCCCTGCAGGGCCTGCCTTGGATAGGCATCGGCTTCAACGCCGACCTGGCCTGGACCCACACCACCTCCTTCGCCACCCGTTTCACGCTCTACGAACTCGAACTCAACCCGGACAACCTGCTGCAGTACCGCTACGAAGGCGAGTGGCGCGACATCACCACCGAAGACGTCACCATACAGGTGAAAGGCCAAGACGGCATGCTGGAGGAGCGCACCCACACCTTCTACCGCTCGCACTTCGGCCCGGTCATCAACCTCAAGGAGCTCAACGGCCTGTTTGACCCTTGGCCACTGGCCAACGGCAGCGTGCTGGCGCTGCGCGACGCCAACGAGCCGCGGGCCGCCACCTTCTTCGACCAGTACCGGGCCATGGGGCAGGCCAGCAACCTGGACGAGTTCACTGAGGCCCTCAAGTCCATCGCCATACCGGTCTTCCACACCTTGGCGGCGGACCGGCACGGCGAGGCGTTCTACGGGGAGGTGGCCGTGGTGCCCCACGTCACCCAGGCGCAACTCGACGGCTGCCTCACCCGCATCGGGCGGCTGCTGGCGGGGCTGTCCAACAACGCGGCGCTGGTGCTCGACGGCAGCGAGGCGAATTGCGAGTGGGGCGAGGATGCCGACAGCCCGCCCGGCACCAACCTCTACGGCTACGAGGCACGGCCCAAGGTCCGCACCCGGGACTATGTCGGCAACAGCAACGACAGCTACTGGCTGAGCGACCCCAACAATCCGCTCACCGGCTTTCCGCTGGTGTTCGGCTGGCTGGGCGGCGAGGGCCAGCAACAGATGCTGCGCACGCGCATCGGCCACCTGATGGTGGAGGAGCGGCGCAACGCCACCGATGGCTTGGACAGCGCACCCGGCTTCACCCTCGAATCGCTCAAGGGCCTGATGTTCACGAACCGCGTCTTCGCCGCCGAACTGACCTTGGACGACGCCCTAAACCTGTGCGCGGCGCTGCCCGCCGACACCGCCGACGAGGACGAGCGGCGGGCCTTGGCAGCCTGCGCGGTGCTCGCTGGCTGGGATCGCAAGGCGGAGCTCGACAGCCGCGGCACCCAGGTGTTCCGGGAGTTCTGGCGCCGCATTCGCCGGGAGTTGGCGGACGACTTCACCAACGTGGTGGACAGCAACCGATTCTGGGCCCAGGACTTCGACCCGGCCGACCCCTTGGGCACGCCCCGAGGCATCGACCTGGACGAGCCCCGCAACCGCGAACTGGTGGTCGCCGCCCTAAGCGGCGCGGTGCTGGCGCTTGAAGAGGCCGACGTGGCCTTGGATGCGCCCTGGGGGGACGTGCACTTCGCCCCCCGCAACAACCTGCGCATTCCCATCCACGGCGGGGACGACGACCTCGGCGTGTACGGCGCCATATCGGCCCCGTTGGGCGATGGCGGCTACGCTGCCCGCGGCGGCAACTCCCACCTCCAGGCGGTCACTTGGGGCGACGACGAGTGCCCCATCGCCGACACCCTGCTGGTGCCCTCCCAATCAACCGATCCGGAGTCGCCCCACTACGCCGATCAAACCGAGCTCTACAGCCGCAAGGAGTGGGTGCGCTTCCCCTACTGCGAAGACCAGATCAGCGCCGCGCAGATCGGCGAGACGGTCGAGATCGAGGAATAGCGGCGGCGGCTACCTCGTCGCGGTGACGCCCACGGCGATTGCTTCGTCCCGCACAATGACCAAGGCCAAGGCGTGGTCGCCGCCGCCAGGCGCGCCGGGCCGGTCGTTGACGGCGATGATCAACTCCACGTCCAGCCTGATGAGGGTGCAATCGACCTCAACGACGCTCTCGTACAGGTTGAACGCCGGATTGACGCCTTCCAAGATGCCGGAAAGCTCACAGGTCAGCGGGTTAACTTCCAATTCACCGCTGAATTCGGCGGCCCCGCTGACCGAAAACGACAGGTCGCTGTCAGTGGTGATCCATTCGCCCACCAGCGATGTGGCGTCGGCCCCGCGGTCAAAGCCGGTGAAGGCTGAGCCGGTGAATGACCGGGAAACGCCGCCGACCGTGTAGCTGCCCGTTATCCAGTCGCCTTGGCGATAGGTGGCGGACAATTCGAAGTCTTCGCTGCCGCCCTCGATGTTGGCCCCCGAAATTTCAATTTCGCCCGACTCGTAGAGCACGCCGGACCCCTCAAGGCGGCCCGAGTCCGCATCGTAGGTGCCATCGGCAATCCGCGTCTCGTCGCTCTCCGGCAGCCAACCGTAGAGGCGGCTGTCCGGCATCACGACCAGAAAGCCGTCGTCTTCGACCCCGTCGGTGAACGACAGCTTCCAGAAGTTGGCCGGACCGGCATAGTCCGCCTTGGGGGCGGAGAGATTGGACAGGTGCCCGGTGGGCGTGCTCATCAGGCTCATCACCGTTATGGGTTGGTCCGCGGCGACCTTCAGTTGCCACTTGCCGGCCCCGTCGCCCAACATGCCAGTCAGGCCGCTGCCGCCGGGCTCAAGGTCTTCTGAGAAGACCGCCTTGGCCTCGTGAGCGGCTAAGGAAAGGCTGACCTCACCGCCGGATGCCGCTTCAGCCGCATCATCGACCCCGCTGATGGTGACGGTGGCTTCATTGTCGGACAGATTGACCAAGCGCAGCCAACTTTTCTGGTTGAAGTTGCTGGCGGGATTGAAAATGGACACCCGATGCCGCATGCGCCCTTCCGGGGCGGCGGCGGACATGCTGGTGAGGAAACCGTCCGGGCGGGTGCGGATGTAGGCCAGCGGCTCAATGTCCTGCTCGCTGCGCAGATGCAGACGCCAGTTGCCGCCCGAGGACGCGCCCAATCCGCCGGAGAGGTTCTTACTGGCGTTGCCGTTCTCCACATCCCCGGAGTTGAGGTGGATGGTCCGCTTGGCGCCCAGCGTCAAGGTCGCCGAACCGCCTGCCTGCCCGGCATCATCGTAGCCGGTAATGTGCACCGTGGCCTCTTCATCGGAGTGGTTGATGATTCTGACAAAACCCTCCTGCTGCTCGACGCTCGCGGTGGGCGTAAACGATGAGTTCGACGTGGACAGGAACAGCGGCAGCATGTGTTCACGCCCCATGGACGGCTGGGCCAGCGCTTTGCCACCCAGGAAAAGCAGCCCCAAAGCCATGCCAAGGGCCATCACCAAATACCGAATTCGCATAAGTGCCTCCCGCTCAAAGGCAAGTTAATTGTTAATAAGCATGTGGATTCTGAACGTTCCCACCAAACCCTTCAAGGATACTAGAACCGAAGCAATGGTGGGCTAGCGCAACAGCCGCGCTCGCCATTGCAGCGCTGCCAGGGCGATGAGGGCGGCGAAGCCGAGCAGCGCCCACAAGGCCAGGTCCAAGCCGAGGAAATAGCTCGGCTGACAGCTCCCATCACCGAAGAACATGGCGGAAAGGGTCTCCCGCCAAGGGCTGTTGTCGATCATGTAGCCAGCCGGCGCACCACAGCCCCCGAGCTGGCTGCTCGATTGCAGCCAAAGCTGGCGCGCCGAGACCGCTCCGCCAATCAAGGACGCGACGATGGTCAACAGCGGATAGATGCCCCAGCGGGGATTGTGGGCCAAGCCCGCGTAGGCGGCCAGCGCCGCGGCGAAGATCCACAGGCGCTGCATCAGGCACATCGGGCAGGGATCCATCGCGAAGCGATGCTCCATGACCTGGGCCCCGAACAGCAGCACGCCGCATAGGGCGATGGCAGCCAAGGCGCAGTCCGCACTGCTGAAGCGCAGCGTCATTGGCTTGCCCCCTCCGCGCTGGGGGTGACCACGATCTTGCCGATGGCACGCCGCTGGGCCAGGTCGTTCAGGGCTTCCGCGTAGTTCTCCAAGGGGTGGACGCGGCCCACCACCGGCTTGATCTTGCCCGCCGCATGGAACGCCAGGATGTCGCGGAAGTTGGCCCGGCTCTCATCGCGGGAGCGGGCCGACCAAGCGCCGTAGAAGACGCCCACCAGTTGGCAGCTCTTGAGCAGGACCAAGTTGATGGGCGCCTTGGGAATGTCGCCGGCGGCAAAGCCGATCACCAGGATGCGGCCATACCAGTTGATGCAGCGCAGGCATTGGTCGAACAGCGCGCCGCCGACCGGATCGTAGATGACATCGGCACCCTTGCCGCCGGTCAGTTCCTTCACCTTGTCCTTCAACTGGCCGTCGCTGTAGTCGATCAGCTCATCGGCGCCGCTGTCCTTGGCCACCGCCAACTTCTGCTCGCTGCTGGCGGCAGCGATGACCCGGGCGCCCATGGCCTTGCCAAGCTGCACGGCGGCGATGCCGACCCCCCCGGCGGCGCCGAGCACCAGCAGGGTTTCGCCGGGTTGCAAGGCGGCCCGCTGCTTCAACGCGTAGTAGGACGTGCCGTAAGTGGTGCTGATGCCGGAGGCCTCGGCAAAGCTCATGGATTCGGGCAGGGGCTGCAAACTGTGCGCCGCCGCCGCCACGCGCTCGGCAAAGCCGCCGAAGCCGACGCCGCCGAACACGCGGTCGCCCGGCGCGAATTCGGTCACGCCGGGGCCGGCCTCAAGCACCGTTCCGGCGACCTCGCCCCCCGGCGAGAACGGAAACTGCGGCTGGCTCTGGTACTTGCCGGCGATCATGAGCACATCGGGGAAGTTGAGGGCCGTGGCCCGCACCTCCACCAACACCTCGCCCTCACCCGGCACGGGCTCGGCGACCTCCTCCAGCACCAAGTCTTCCGGCGCTCCATAGGCTTTGCACAACACGGCCTTCAATGTCGTTTCTCCTTGTTCTGGGCCATTGGCGCTAGTCGCCGCGGCAACGGCAAGCGAAGGATTCTAGCAGCCTTGGGCATGGAACATTCACTCCGGCGGCGCTAGGTAGGCGGCTAGGAATTCGTCGAAGCTCTCTTCGCTGGCCGCTTCGATGCGCCGTTGTTCATCGAATGATCGGGTCGCGCGCTGCTCGTGGCGCACCAGTTCAGCGGCCGGCAGGGGCCGCTCGTTGAACCAGCGCCGGTGGCGTTCGGATTGGTTGAGGCCAAAGCGGAAGAACGGCTGCCGCCCGCTGCGCATGGCTTCCAGCACCTTGGCGGAGGGGGTTTTGGCAGGATCGTCCAAGTGGGTGCGGCGTTCGCGCACGGCGTCGCTTGAGCGGCGCCCGCCTTGCGCCCGGTCGACCAGATCCGCCGCCAGCGCGCATTGCTCGAGAATGGCGGCGGCCCACGCGTCGCGGTCGCCGCCGCTGAGCCTTAAGCCCGGTTCGCGCCCCCGCTCCACGACAGCGGCTTGGTCGGCCTGCATGGCCCTCGACTCCTCCGGGCTGTCCGCGGCGCTCGGGGCGAGCAGGCACCAGAGCAGAAAGGCATCCAAGAAGCGCATCTGCTCGGCATCGATGCCCACCGGCAGAAAGGGGTTGATGTCGAGGCAGCGCACCTCGACGTACTCCACGCCGCGCCGCTTGAGGGCGGTCAGGGGCCGCTCGCCGGGTTCGATGCGCCGCTTGGGGCGAATGGCGCCGTAGAACTCGTTTTCGATTTGCAGCAACGCGGTGTTGAGCTGGCGGTATTCGTCGCCGTGCCGCACGCCGATGGCCTCGTAGGGCGGATAGGGGTGGGTCAGGGCCTCACGCATGGTGGCGGCATAGGAATCGAGGCCGTTGTAGGAAATGTGCAGGCTGCTCTGGGCATCGCTCTGGTATCCCAATCGGCCCATGCGCAGGGAGGTGGCGCCGGGCAGGTAGAGGGTGCCCTCGTCAAAGCCCGCCAGACCGTGGCCGCCGCCGTGGGCGAAGGAGCGGCAGATGGCCGGCGCGGCGCCGAACAGTTGGATCAGCAGCCAACTGTAGCGGCGGAAGTTGCGGATCAGGGCGAAGTAGCACTCGGTTATGAAATCCCGGTCCGCCTCGCGCCCCTTGAGTTCCGCGTACAGCGGCCAAAAGCCCTCCGGCAGGGAAAAGTTGTAGTGAATGCCGGAAATGGTTTGCATCAGCCGCCCGTACCGATGCCCGAGCCCCAAGCGGTAAACGGTCTTGGCCAGGCCGATGTTGGAGGTGCCGTAGCGCCCCACCGGAATCTCATCGTCCTCCATGACCAGGCAGGGCATCGACGCCGCCCACAGCAACTCATCATCCAAGCCCTGGTAAACGAAGCGGTGGATGGCCTCAAGCTCGGCGATGCAGCCTTCCGGGGTGTCGTGAACCCCGGTGATCAACTCCAACTGGGCTTCGCAGAAGTCGGTGGTGATCTGCGGATGGGTCAGCGGCGAACCCAGGCTCGGCGGATGCGGGCGCATCGACAGCCGCCCGTCCGGGCGCACGCGCAGGCTTTCCTTTTCCACCCCGCGCCGCAAGCCGTCGAGCGCCCCGGCATGGGCCTGAAGCCCAGCCAGCACGGCGCTGGGGATGGCTAGGTCGTCGCCCGAAGCCGATGCTTCGTTGGTGTTCGCGGCCAAGGGGCCAACCCGCTCAGGCGTCTTGGCGACCCATCGACGGCCCGGCATCGACGATGGCCTGATCGACGTCGAACTTCTTGAAGTTCTCCGTGAACAGGGCGATCAGGTTCGCCGCCGCCGCATCGTAGGCCGCCTTGTCGCCCCAAGTGTTGCGCGGGTTCAACAGGGCACTGTCAACGCCCTCAAGGGCCTTGGGAATGGTCAGGTTGAGATTGTCGAGATGCTCGGTTTCGGCCGCCGCCAGGCTGCCGTTCTGCACGGCGGCGATGATGGCGCGGGTGGCCGGTATGGGGAAGCGGTGGCCGACCCCGTAGCCGCCCCCGGTCCAGCCGGTGTTGACCAAGTAAACCCGCGAGCCGAACTCCTCCACCCGGCGAATGAGCAAGTCGGCGTAAACGCCTGCCGGCCGCGGGAAGAAGGCGGCACCGAAGCAGGTGGAGAAGGTCGCCTTGAACGCCTCGGAGGAGCCGACCACGGTGGAGCCGACGGCGGCGGTGTAGCCCGACAGGAAGTGGTAGGCGGCCGCCTCCTTGGACAGGATCGACACCGGCGGCAGCACGCCGCTCACATCGCAGGTCAGGAAGATGACGTTGGCTGGTTCGCCCGCCCGGTTCTCGGGCACCTTGAGTTCGATGTTGGCGCGCGGGTAGCAGGCCCGGGTGTTCTCGGTAAGCGTCGAATCGGCGTAGTCGATCTCGCGGCTGTCGGCGTCCATGACCACGTTCTCGACGATGGCCCCGAAACTGATGGCGTCGTAGATGACCGGCTCGTTCTCGCGGCTTAGGTCGATGCACTTGGCGTAGCAGCCGCCCTCGAAGTTGAACACCGTGCCCTTGCCCCAGCCATGCTCGTCATCGCCGATCAGAAAGCGGCCCGGATCCGCCGACAGCGTCGTCTTGCCGGTGCCCGACAACCCGAAGAACAGGGATACGTCGCCATCCGCGCCCATGTTGGCGGAGCAGTGCATGGGCAGCACGTCCTTTTCCGGCAGCAGGAAGTTGAGCACGCTGAACATGGACTTCTTCATCTCGCCCGCATAGCGCAAGCCCGCCAGCAGCACCTTGCGGGACGCGAAGTTGATCATCACCGTCGCGTCGCTGTTGGTGCGGTCGCGCTTGGGGTCGCAGACGAAGCCGGGCGCGTTGACCACCTCCCAGATCTTCTTGTTGTGCGGATTGAAGTGCTCCGGGGAGATGAACAGGGACTTGCCGAACAGGGCGTGCCACGCGGTCTCCGTGGTGACCTCGATTGCGACGTAGTGCTCCGGGTCGGCGCCGACATGGAGGTTGGAGACGAAGCGCTCCCGATCCTCGAGATGCACCTGGACGCGGTCCCAGAGCGCATCAAACACCCCCGCGTCGATCGGCTGGTTGATCTCGCCCCAATCGATGGCGTACTTGGTGGAGGCCTCCTCGACGATGAAGCGGTCCTTGGGCGAGCGCCCGGTCCGGCTGCCCGTTTCGACCACCAAGGCCCCGTTGCTGGCGAAGCAGCCCTCGCCGCGCAAGACGGCCAGTTCAGCCAACGCCGCGGCGGAAAGGTCGAAATAGGTGTTGTTTCTGGTGGTGATGTCGATATCGACGGCCATGGCAATCCCGTGCAGTTCCCAAGGGCGAACAGTACGGCACCGCGCCCGCAGCATCAACCATTCTTGAACTGCTTGAGCTGCTTGATGGCTTGCCGGGCGCGACGGTCGGGCTTGCGGTCCGGCACGGTGAGGCCAGCCCGCTGCAGGCGGCGGCTTGCGGCCTCGGACTCGCGGGCACGGACGCTCTCCTCGGTCTCCTCGTAAAGGGTTTGGGCGAAGGTGGCGCTGCGGCGCTGCTCGGCAACGGCTTGGACCACGACCAGGCTCTTGGCGAAGCCGCGGCGAATGCTCAAGGCATCGCCGGGCATGACTTCCTTGGCCGGCTTGGTCCGCCGGCCATTGAGTTCGACGTGGCCTGCCTCCACGGCCTTCTTCGCCTGGGCGCGGGACTTGAAGAAGCGGGCCGCCCATAGCCAGCGGTCGAGGCGCACCGCATCGCTTGGTTCAGCCATGCTCAATCAGTTCGTTGAAGTCGTTGAAGGCCGGATACTCCAGGTTGTCGCGCGGCGGACGCCCTGAGTCCGGCTGGCTGATGGTGAGCAAGTGGCCGATGCCGTGGCCCTTGGCGGCGTCAAGCACGGTTCGGGTGTCGTCGATGAACAGGGTGCGGGCCGGGTCGAAGGGCTCCGCGCCGGACAGCCGATCCCAGAACGCCCCGGATTCCTTGGGCGCGCCAAAGTCGTGGCTCGACAGCATCCCGTCCAATCTTTGGCTTAGGCCCGAGTAGCGGTCCTTGACCGCCAGGCTCGCCCGGTGCGCGTTGGTGACCAGCAGGGTTCGGGCGCGGCCCCGCAGCCAGTCCAGGAAGGCCGCCGCTCCTGGGCGGTAGTCCACCAGGTGGGCCAGCTCGTGGTGCAGGGCGGCGATGTCGAGCCCGGTGCGGCGGGTCCAGAAGTCGATGCAGTAGAACTCCAGGTCGCGGTCCTTGCCCAGCAGGTGCCCGTACAGCCGCTGCCGAGCTTCGTCGGCGCTGATCCCCTGGGCCTGGCCGTAGCGGGCCGGCACCAGCTCGTTCCACAGGCAGTTGTCATAGTGGAGGTCCAGCAGGCAGCCGTCCATGTCCAGCATGACGGTGTCGATGCGCGTCCAATCGATCATGGACCCACATATATACCACTATAATCAACGCCATGAACTTTTCCCTTTCGGCGCTGGCGGAAATCGTTGAGGCTGCGGGCCAGGCGATCCTTGAGGTCTATGGCTCGGACTTCGAGGTGCAGCACAAATCCGACCAATCGCCGCTCACCCAGGCGGACCTCGCCGCCCACCGCGTGATTGAGGCGGGGCTTGCCGGGCTTAAGCCCCGCCTGCCCATTTTCTCCGAGGAATCCGAGCCGCCGCCTTACGCTGAGCGGCGCGATTGGCGGCGCTACTGGTTGGTGGATCCGTTGGACGGCACCCGCGAGTTCGTCAATCGCAACGGCGAGTTCACCGTCAACATCGCCCTCATCGAGGATGGCCGGGCGCGGCTTGGCGTGGTCGGCGCACCCTGCCTGGACCAACTGTTCCTGGGCGACGTGGCAAGCGGTTGGGCGGAGAAGCGCGAGGGCGGCCAGTCCACCCCCCTATCGGGGCGGCCGATGACCCAACGGCAAAGCCTGACCGTGGTGGCCAGCCGCAGCCACGGCAATGAGCGGCTGCAGCGCTACCTGGAGGCGCTGGCCAAGACCTTCCCCGAACTTGAGCGGCGGCCGATGGGCAGTTCGCTCAAGCTCTGCCTGCTGGCGGAGGGCCAAGCGGACCTCTACCCCCGGCTCGGCCCAACGTCTGAATGGGACATCGCCGCCGCCGACGCGGTGCTCAGCGCCGCGGGCGGCGCCGTGCGGCAACTGAACGGCGAGCCGCTGGCCTACAACAAGGCGGATGTCCTGAACCCGGATTTCATCGCGGTGGCGGATGCAGCCTTTCCTTGGCATGAGAAGCTGCCAAAAGTGGCCTGAAGTGCATGGGGAGGGGGTTGGCCTCAACTAGTCGACGCTCCATGCGATCGTTCGCCCTGCCGAGGAGAATGACACTGTGTTTAAATACAGTTAATACATACAGCGCCGACTAGTGAGGGTTCCTAGATTACCGAAAATTCCAGCCAAGAAAAGGGGTTTTTCGGCCCTTCAGAAGGGCATTTTGGAAATCATTAACCGCATCAAATAGTTAGCGAATTCGATTCCATACTTCTTTCACTTTTACCGAATTTGTCCATTGCTGGGGCTGCTTCGGGATCATGCCCTAGGGTCATGGACCACCATGTCCAAGCCATCGAGGTCGTCGAGGCCGAAGACCTCAGCCATGACATCCAAGGTCGAAGATTGGCCGGGCGGCACCCAATTGCCGGCCGTCAGGCCGCCATCCACCACCAAGGCGTGGCCACTGATGAAGGACGCCTCGTCGCTGGCCAAGAAGCAGGCCGCGTTGGCGATGTCTTCCGGTTCCCCGGGTCGGGGCAGGGGCTGCATTTGCTGGAGCACGGGGCGCACTGCGGCAGCGTAGTCTTCATTGCCGCCCGACTGCGCGAGCTGGCCGGCGAAGATGGGCGTGGCGATGCCGCCGGGGCAAATGGCGTTGACGCGAATGCTGAACGGCCCCAATTCCATGGCCACCGAACGGCTCAGGTTGACCACTGCCGCCTTCACCCCCGAGTACACATGGGGGCCCAATCCGCCCTTGATGCCGGCGACGCTGGCGGTGGAGATGATGGCGCCGCCGCCGCGCGCCTTGAGGTGCGGGACGGCGTGCTTCATGCCGGCCACGACGCCGGTGAGCATGGCGCCGACGGTGCGCTCGTAGGGTTCGCCCATGTCGGTGGTCTCGATGTCGCCGGTGACGCCGCCGAAGCCGGCGTTGTTGAACAGGCAGTCGAGGCCCCCGAATTCGGTGACGGCGGCGTCGATCATGCCCTGCACATCCGCCTCCCGGCAGACGTCGGCAAACGCGAAGACCGCTTCCGGGCCGATGTCCTCGGCAAGTGCGCGGCCCTTCTCCTCCTGCACGTCGGCAATAACCACCCGGGCGCCCTCCGCGACGAACTTGCGCACCGTCGCCGCGCCCATGCCGCTGGCCCCGCCCGTGATCACGGCCACCTTGCCGCCTAACCTTCCGCTCATGCAATCCACTCCTTAGCAATTACCCACGCAATCAGGTAGCGTTGCGCGATGGCCGCAAAGTCAACACGCCTGAGCATCGGCGTCAAGTTCTTTTTCGGGGCGGGGCAAACCGCCGAAGGCATCAAGACCTGCAGCTTCGGCACCTTCCTGCTCTTCTACTACAACCAAGTGCTGGGCCTGTCGGCGGACCTCGCCGGCTTGGCCATCGCCCTGTCGCTGCTCTTCGACGCGGTCACCGACCCCATCGCCGGCAGCGTTTCGGACCGCTGGCAGGGGCCGCGCGGGCGGCGCCACCCCTTCCTCTACGCCTCCGCCGTGCCCTTGGGACTATGCTTCTACCTGCTCTTCGACCCTTGGGTATCCATCGACGGCGCAGGACAGGCGGGCCTGTTCGCCTGGATGCTGACCACCACCGTCCTCACGCGCGGCACCATGACCCTCTACCACGTGCCGCACATGGCCTTGGGCGCCGAGCTGTCCGAAGACTACGACGAGCGCACCGTGCTGGTGGCCATCCGCCATTTCTTCGGCGCCCTCGCCTTCATCGGCGTGTACGCCTTGGGGTTCGGCTACTACTTCTCCCCATCGCCGGAGTTTCCCAACGGCCAGACCAATCCCGAAGCCTATCCGCCCTTCGCGCTGGTGTTGAGCGTCCTGATGGCAGTCACCGTCCTCGCCACCGCCTGGGGCACCCGCAGCCGCATCCCGCACCTGCCCAAGGCACGGGCGAGCGAAGCGCGGGTGCGCGCCATCGACGTGGTGCTGGAAGCCTGGACGGCCATGCAGAACGCCTCGTTCCGATGGATGATGTTCGGCTTCATCCTCATCATCATCGCCTTCGGCGTGGCCGGGGCCACGGGCCTGTACATGTTCACCTTCTTCTGGCAACTGGACCAGTTCCAGATCCTGAGCGTACTGCTCGCCGGCCCCCTGGGCAGCATGGTCGGCTACGGGGTGGCGCGGCGTTTCTTCGTCTGGCTCGACAAGCGCAACGCCATGATCGTGGGCGGCCTGTTCTGGATGTTGCTGCACGCCTTGCCGGTGCTGCTCTACCTCGCCGGATGGGCGCCCGAGCCCGGCACCTGGGCCGCCGCCCTGTTCCTGACCCTGATCGTCGTCTTCGCCGGCGCGTCCATCGCCCAACTGATCGTCGGCATCGGCACCGCCATGGCCGACATCGCCGACGAGAACGAACTGGCCAGCGGCCGCCGGCAGGAGGGCGTGTTCTTCGGCGCATCGGCCTTCGCCAACAAGTGTTCAGCTGCGCTCGGCTCCTACGTGGCGGGCTTGGTGCTGGTCTGGATCGGCTGGCCCACCGGCGAAGCGGTGCGCACCGCCGCCGACATCCCCGCCGACATCTTGCTGACGCTGGCCATCCTCTCCGGCCCGATCACGGCGCTGATCGCCCTGCCAGGCCTCGCCTGCCTACGCGGCTACCGGCTCGATAGAAGCCAACTCCAAGCGATCCAGACGGCACTGCGCAGCGAAGCTTGACGGGGTAGCGCCGTTCCTTCGAGCCATCGCTTTCCCTTGAGGAAGTGCGAGTCACAGCCACGGATGGAAGGCGGGCGGCAGGGCGCAATGACACGCTTTTGATTTAAAGTGTGCCCGCTTTTTCCAAAATCCTTTTGCTGTCTGCGAGTACCGCGTTCGCGATATCTCGGGAAAAGTTCTCATCGATGCGGTAGTCAGCTCTTACCCGTCGCCGACGACACTGCTCCAGCAGGTAGCCCATGCTCTTCAAGGGCGCTGAAGACAGGGGGGTTGTGAGCGTCTCCACCAGTGCCGCATGCACACTCCCAGCTTCCGTGAGGGAAAAACGCGCTTCCTGCGCAACGAGCCGACAGCGGTGGTAGGCTGCGTAATAGGCGCGGCTCGTTGCGTTGCGCCAATCGACCTCTTGGTCGCCCTTGGCGATACTAGTGGCCGCCTCGAGCAGGCGTTCAGGCGTAACTGCCATTGGATGTGTCGGCTATGAACGCCCCGACAAACTTGAGGCCCGGATCGGCCATCAGGTCGGAACGCTCGACAATCTGGTCAGCAAAGCGCTCGTTGAGGGCGGCAGCAGACTCTGGCGTGGTACGGATCATTCGTTCGTAGAAAAAGGACTCCTCCCCATATTGCGAATTAAACCTGGAATTGGAAGTTCGGACGTTCTCGCCACGTTGCGTCTCTGTGAGTAGGCAGAGAACCTCGCGAACCCCCTTCTCACTGAACATCCCGCCCGCAACGGCGTCAGCGAGTTGTCGAGCCATTCCGGAAAGAGGGTTGGAGCGATCAGGCGACACAGCATCCCAACGACTGGAGAGGTCTCGCGCGATCTCAAAGTTGGCCGATTCGAGGGCGGCCTTGATTGCGCGGTTGAGCAAGGTTAGGTCGTCAGGATAGGCCTTGAGGGCCTCAACTGCGACCTTCAGAGCCTCCTCGTGTTCGTCGAGAAGAGAAAGGGAAAACGAGTGGTTGAACAGGGTAGCGAAAGCGCTTTCGATTTGGAGTGCCGTACGATAGCGCTTCCGGGTTTCATCCCTATCTCCCCGAAGAGCCGCAACGCCGCCAAGCACAGTGTGCGCACCGGCTGGGTCGGATTTCATCAGCGCATTCGCATCGCGATCAATCCGTTGCAGCGAGAACTCGTCGAGCGCAGGCGCGGTGGCTAGCTGAGCGAGACGCTCAATTAGCTGATTAACCTTCTTGGCCGGTGAGGGCGTGCGCGGCATGGGAGAACTCAACTTGTGACAAACTATCAACTACACCAAGGCTATCACACCAGAATGGTGCCTGCGGCACCGCCACGAAAAGGGGCGGTGGGACTACGGCAGTTTCAGACATCTCGCACAAATGGCCGCCTTGGTGGGAAGGGAGCGCCGTTGTTCCGCGCGATGCTATGGGTCAACCGCTTCGCCTAGGGCGCGGGCGCGGTCCAGGCGGGTGGCTTCGTCGCCGGGCAGGTAGCGGTGCGCCAGGGCCATGAACACCAAGGCGGGGATGAGGGTCAGCAACGACACCGCGATGGCGGTGCGCAGCGCCTCCGCCTCGTTCAGGCCGCTGGCGAAGAACAGGTCGGACAGCAGGCCCATGAAGTAGGGGCCGAGCGCCAAGCCGATGAAGGTGTTGAGCAGGATGTAGTAAGCGCCCGCCACCGCCCGCATGCGCGGCAACACCAAGTCGGCGGCGGTGCTCGGCGGCACCCCGCCATTGCAGGCGGCAAAGGCGGTGAGCGCGAAATTGAGCCAGAAGGCGACGGCCAGCGACTCGCTGTACAGCAGCAGCAACAGGATCGGAACGCTGCCGACGACGCCGATGTAGCCGACGATCATCCGGCCGCCCGGGATGCGCTGCTTCAGGTGATCCGCCAGCCAGCCGCCGAGGGTGATGCCCATGAACCCGCCGGCGGCGGCGCCCATGCCGAGGAACAGGCCAACCTGGGTGACGCTGGCATCGTGCAGCCGCAACAGCAGCGGCGGAATCCAAAATCCGGCCCCGTAGCCCACGAAGGCGGTCATCGGGAACGCCAGCATCGTGAAGATGAAGGCGCGCGAGCGGAACATCATGGCGTAAGTGGCCGGATCACGGATCTTCAACGACTGCGCCCACGAGAAGGTGATGTAGGCGCCCACGCCGCTCGCCACCCACTGGGCGATGCTGCCCGTGACGAGGATCAACAACGCGGCGGCAACGGCGAAACCCCCTGCGGCGATCGCGTTGCGGATGAGCACGGGGCGGTGGCCCGCCAAGCTGAGCAGATTGAGGGGCGGCAACACTGCCATCAGCTCGCGGCCGAGCAGCTTGAAGGGTGCCGGATGCCGCTCGGCGATCAATCCCTCGCTGATGCCCCGGGTGGGCTCACGCAACGTTCGCACCCACAGGGCCATCGCCAACCCGGGCAGGCCGACGGCCATGAAGGCGACTTGCCAGCCCTTGAGGCCGAAGGGCGCACCGCCATCCGGGTAGGCGGCAGCCCAGGCATCGAGGATGGCGCCGCCCAGGAAGATGCCGATGCCGGCGCCAATGTAAACCCCCGACGCATAGGTGGCGATCACGGTGGCGCGCCGATGCGGCGGGTAGTAGTCCGCCAGCATCGAATAGGCTGCCGGCGAGGCGCTCGCCTCACCGATGCCGACGCCGATGCGGCAGGCCGCCAAGACCCCGAAGGACCGGGCCAAGCCGGACAGGGCGGTCATGGCGCTCCAGAACGCCAAGCCAGTGGCGATGAGGCTGCGGCGCGACCAGACGTCGGCGAAGCGCGCCAGCGGAATGCCGAACACCGCATAGAACACGGCGAACACCGTGCCGTACAGAAAGCCCATCTGGGCGTCGGTGACGCCGAGATCCGCCTTGATGTCCTCCGCCAGGATGGCGAGGATGTTGCGGTCGATGAAGTTGAAGATGTACACCAGCACCAGCACCGCCAGCACATAGTGGGCGTAGGCGCGGCTGGGCGCTTTCGCGGGTGCGTCAGGAGGGGGCACGGCCCAATCGAGGGCGGGACGCCCTCGCTCCGAGGAGCACGCTAAGGCCTAAGTCTCGGCGAGCATCTCCAGTTGGGCTTGCAGCACCCCGACGAGTTGATAGACGTGCGAGGGGAACACGCGGCTCGGATGGGGGTATTCCGGCAGGGGCACGTCCTCCGCCTCCATTTCGTAGGTGAGCTCGGCAAGGTCCGACAGCACGAGGGTCGCCATGTCCATCGCCTCGATGACAGTGGGGCCCACTTCGGAGGCCCTGATGGACTCGAGCCTCAGCACTGCCACGCCGTGCTCCGCTGCGAGTGACCGCGACAGCTCCATGCACTGTTGGAGGCGGCCGAAGACATCCTGCGGGAACTTGCCGGATTCGAAGGCCGGCAAGGCCGGAAACCGGCTCTCTTCCGGCAGGGCGCCCCCAACGTAGGTGATGGCCAGGAGCACGCGATCGTAGATGGACGTCCATGCGACGGTGCGCCCACTGATGAAATTGATGACCCGGCCCGTTTCGATGAGTTCGTAAAGAACGTCCGATGACCGCTTGCGGCGGTCAAGCTTCGCTTCCGCAACGGGTTCCGTGATGCCCAAGGCCGCCTTCACGAACCCGAGTTGCTCGCGGGAGTCGTTGAGCACCTGCAGGACGTCATCGGATTCGATGCTCCCTTCCGGCGCCAACTTCGGGGCCTGCCTCGATACGCCAGCAATCTGCTGCGCAAACTGGTTCGCTTTTCTGAACAGCGTCTGCGCCTGGTAGAACACGTGCCTAGGCACCGCATCGTGAATGCGGTACTCACGGGACGGCGGCAGCGGTTCGCCCATGACGGTACGAATCTGCTCCACTTCGGCACGCAGCTCGGTGACCGACTTGAACAACTCGCCGACATTGATCTCGGCCGACCGGACATTGGCCACCATGAAGACGGCGGCAAGGCAAAGAAGGGAAGACAGCAGACGCTTGCTCATGACGGCACACCGATGTTTCAACAACACGATGATGTTGCCGCATCCCGCGCATGTCAACGACCTGTGCGGGTTTGCGCCTTGGTGATCCATCACCTGAAGCACTGCGGGGTTGCCCACCTTGAAGACTACGCCAACATTCAGACTACGGCTGTGGCCGCACTGGCCAATGCAATGCTGACGAACACCGCTGTGATGAAAAACAAGCGGCGCAGTAAGCGCTCCGTCGAGTCAAAACAGTCGATGATCACTTCTTTCAGGTCGGTGATTTCAGCCCGAAGCTCCGTCGCCATTCTGTCAAGCTCTGCAGTTAAGCACTCATCCACCGCGACAGGGTCTCCGTTCGGGCTGTTGGGGCGTTCGAGTTTGCGGCGCACTGAGGCTACCTCAGGCGGACCAGTGAAGGAGTCCATGTCGGGCTCAATTTGAACAGGGCAGTGGGAGTGGCCGACACGGGCAGGTCAGTTGTTGGGAGTCCCGGGTTGCGGCGCAGTGCGGGTGATCAAGGCCCGCAGTGCCGTCATGGTCTCCTCGTGGCGTTGGTCGTACTTGCGCATGGCCTCCTCGTGGCGCTGGTCGTGCTCGCAGGCGCGGGCTTGGCCGGAGGCGATCATGCTGCGGATGCCGTGCCAAACGACAGCGATTTGGCCCGCACCGATGACAACCTGAGCGACCAAGGCGGCGGCCGCAACCCAGAGGGCTGCAGCGTTGATGGCTAGGAATTCGGTTTCAAACGGCGTCATGGTCAATCCGCTGATCAATGCTGGGGCGCGACGGTCCATTGGGTTCGTGTTGCAGGTGAGGGGCGAATTTGCCATCCGCTTCGAAGAGCGGTTTACTGCGGCGCAAGGGTGAGCGTGATTTTTGAAAAACTGCTCACACACAAAGTTTCTGACACTCCCTCCGGTCCCGGTCCATCCCATCTGAGGGACAGTTCGAACCTCGTAAGCGTCAGGAAAGGACTTCTGAAGGGGCCGTGGCACAGATTCGTCAAGCAGCAGCCTCATCCTGATCACCAGCAAGGATCATCCTAGCTCTTTCCAGCACGGCGACCGCTTGATCCCGGGACACTGAAGGGAAGTCCTGCAGGAAGTCGTCGAGGCGGTCGCCCGCTTCCAAGTACTCCATGAGTATGCGTACCGGAACCCTTGTGCGGGTGAACACTGGCGTGCCGCCCAGGATGTCGGGATTCCTGTCGATTTGCTCGTCTTTCATGGTCGCCTCCGTCGCTGTGCTTGGCACGGCATTCGACTTCTCTTCTTTGACAGGCTAGCCGTTGGGCAAGGAAATGCAACTCTCAACACGTCCAATGAGATGTGCTGTTCCACGCGCGGGCTGTCGATGATCGGACTTGCGTGCGTTGTGAGGATCATTTTAACCCAGAGTGCCGCTTGGAGGCGGGATGCGGGATATTGGCCCGCTTGAAGCGCCTCCACTTGTTCCAGGCCATTGCCCGATTCTGAATCGAGGGCGAGGGTGCCGATGGACTGTGTGACGGTCGGAGACTGGTGCCCTCCCCTATTCCAACACCTCCGGCCCGTCGTTGCGCACGTTGTCGGGCGGCGCGTCGATCAGCAGGCGGGAGAGGTCGTGCACCTCACGCCACCTCAGCTTTTGGGTGAAGCGTCCGCACACGGCTGCCCTCGAATCATGCCAATTCAGGTGAAAGCCATTTTCGGCTCACGCACTTGGCCTGACAAGGCTGATGGATGTGAACTCGGCACAGGGATCGTGGGATGGCTGGATGGACTTGGCGTGGCCCTTGCTCCGAACCGCCCGCCGCACGGTGCTGTTCAGGCTCTCCACGGCATTGGTGGTGTAGATCGCCCGGCGGATCGGCGCCGAGAACGCGAAGAAGGGAATGGGAACGGTTCCAATGTCTAGCTCGACTTTCTCTTTGGCGGAGGCGGTGGCGGAGGCGGAGGCTTTACGGATGTAGCCGCTTTTCGCATTACGCCGTCGCTCGCACGAACACTCCGTCGGTTAGGAGGTGGATTGGGAACCTTGGCCATGACTAATTCCTCGGCTTGCTCGACTTTCTAGACATCTTCGCTGGAAGCATCTTCCATGAATTCAACCATTTCGACCTGATCGGCCGGAACCAGAATAGCAGAAACTCCCTCCGCTGCCACTTGCAGTCTTGTCCAATCAGGAATGAGCCTGAAGAGGGGGCGGATTTCCAGCGGAAAA
>VYDB01000036.1 GCA_009843635.1 Gammaproteobacteria bacterium | reverse complement strand
TTAAGGGCAGGCGCCCATTCGCCTTGCCCGGCGGCGGCAGCCTGACCTTGAATCTCGAAATCGGCGCCCGGCGCGACGGCGGGGATGCCGAGACCGGACTCGGGGCGGAGATCGGCGGCGGCGTCGCCTTGGCCGCCCCGAGGCTCGGGCTCACGCTCGACCTGGCGGGCCGGACGCTCGTGACCCATGAAGACGGGGCCATGCGTGACCGGGGCTTCTCGGCGGCGCTCGCCTACGACCCGGTGCCGGACTCGCGCCGGGGCCTGTCGCTTTCGCTGCGCCGGGACATCGGCGGCCCGGCTGCCGACGGGCTCGATGCGCTGTTCGCCAACGAACCGATCGCCAGGCGCGTGCACGGCCAGGACGCCGGACGCTGGACGGCGGAGATTGGCTACGGCCTACCGGCCTTCGGCGGACGGTTCGTCGGCGTCCCGCACCTAGGCTACGGCGTCTCCTACGGCACCCGCGAGATCGGCCTCGGCTGGCGGCTTGCGCCGGAAGCGCATGCCGGTGCGCCCGGCCTCAGCCTGGCGATCCAGGCCGCCCGGCGGGAAAGCCTTCTGATGCCGGCCGATCACCGCATCGGCATCGAGATTCGCGTCCGCTGGTGAGATAGTCCACGGCAATCCGCTGGGGACGGGCCAGCCAGACTCAGCATCTGCGCCATCAACGATGCCTTGCCCATCACTGGGTCTGGCCAACCCGGCAGGGTCGGACACCATGAAGTCAATGTCGTCAGATCGGCGGTACTGGCCCAACTCCATGACAATCCGCGTGCCGCCGCCAAAGAAGCAGCGTGCGTCCATGAGGAAGCCCGGGTTCATCATCCGCAGGATGCGCATGACTCTGGCGTGGCGGGGGCGCGTCCAATCAGGCATTGATCAGTCCGTTGCCGAACTCGTCAGCCAGCGCCTGGATCAGCGCCGCCTCCTTCGGCTCAAGGGAGGCTTGGTCCACGAAGCGCCAGTAAGCTTCATACCGTCACGCCACGGTCCCTGCGCACGAGGGCCCGTTCAATGTCGTCGAGCACGGCACCCAAGCGGGAACCGAGGTCCTCCGCCAGAAATCGAAGCACCAGATAGCCGTTCTGTTGCAGCAGCGCATCCTTGCGCCGGTCACGACGGTAGGCGTCAACATTCGCCAAGTGTTGCGGCCCATCCAGCTCGATCACGAGTCGGGCATCGGCCTCCAGGAAGTCCACTTCCATGTGGCCGAGGCCGCCAAACGGAATCGGCAGCCGTGCGTTGAGGCGGAATCGATCGCGGGTATCCGGCCGCGCCTGCAGGTGTCGAAACAGAAAGGCCCCGCTGGCGCTGCGCACCCGCTGGGGATCCAAGCCGTCGGCGGTCAGTTGGTCGGTGAGTTCAAGAAAGAGGCCTGCGGATTGGGCATCGACGCCATCCCGTGCGAGCCTTGAGACGCTTGGCTGGAAACGCCGCTTCCAATCATCGCGCGCCGGCAGCCCAACGCTGATCGGCCAGCCCGGCAGGGCGCTGGCGGGCCCTTCGACGGTGTAGCCCTGGGCTTCGTAGGCGCGGCGGCGCTTCTCGAACATGCGGGCCAGCATTGGCTCGTCCAGATCGGCGTAGTCGTAAACGCGCACCTCACGCTTGTTCTCGTGCTGGCGGTGCAGACGGCCAACGTATTGCGCGATGGTGCCTCGCCATGACACCGGCATGGTCAGGAACAGGGTGTCGAGGCGGGCTAGGTCGAAGCCCTCGCCGACGAATCGACCGGTGGCGACCACCACCTGCGACTCGCCGCTCTCAGCCATCCGCGCCAGCGATGAGGACAAGGCTCGCGAACTCATGCCGCCTTGAAGCGAGACCACATCCAGTCCGAGCTCCGAGAGGTGGTTCTTCAGGTTGTCGAGGTGCTCCACCCGCTCCGTCAGCACCAGCGGCACCCCGCCAGCCTGAACGCTCTCCGCCACGTCTTGGCAAATCGCTGCATTGCGTGCGTCATCGGCCATCAATTGGCCGCAAAGGCGAGCAAACTCCGTGCGTGGATCGGCCTCCGGTTCGCCTGTCGGACGAAACCCGGTGGGCCGCACCAGCACACGGCGGGAAAACGACGGTTCAATGGCGTGGTTGCGGCGGTCGGCCCGATGCCGCACGGGACCGCAGTGCAGGTATACGATCGGGTGATGGCCGTCCTTGCGCACAACCGTCGCCGTCAGTCCCGCGACGTACCGCGCCTTGGCGCGGCTCACCAACAACTCGAAACTGCGCGTCGGAACATGGTGGCACTCGTCCACGATCACAAAACCGTAGTCGGCCACCCGGTCGTCCACCACGCCCTTTCTCACTAGGCTTTGCATCAGAACAACGTCCAGTGCGCCAGTGAGCTGCTTGCGCCGTCCGCTCAAGCGACCGATTCCATCTTTACCGATGTCCAGAAACTCCCGCAGCCGGTCATGCCACTGCTGCAGCAATTGCTCGCGATGCACAACAACCAGTGTGTTGACGCCCCGTTGGGCGATCAGCCATGCGGCCACCACCGTCTTGCCGAACGCCGTGGCCGCAGCCAGAACGCCGGTGTCGTGGGACAGCATGGCCCGCGCAGCCGCTTCCTGATCAGGACGCAGTTCGCCTTGGAATGACAGCTTAAGCGGATGGCCAGCGAATCGACGGTCCGCGACCACCGGCTCCACCCCCAAGCTTTGAAGCAAGCTCTCCACCTCCTCAAAACAGCCGCGCGGCAAGCCCAGATGGATGGGGCCATCTTCGACGCAGTCGATGATCCTCGGCTTTCCGTAAGTCGGCAGACGCATGGCTTGGGCTCGATGGAACTCCGGGTTCTGAAACGCCGCCAAACGCATCAGCCGGGTGACCAACTCGGGAGGAAGGCCGGCCTTGGGGATGTAGATGCGGTCGGCCAAAACCATGTCCAAGGCCTCCGGCAGCGGCCCAGTCACGGGTGGGATCGATGGGCGGCGGGAAGGCGGCGCCAACCAGGGCGTCAGGGCAAATTCCTCGTCCTCGGCTACGGCGCGCACACCCAAGACCCGCCCTTGCTTCTCCGCGTTGCCGACGAGAGCCTTCGCTCTGGGCAGCGACATCCGTTCAAGGGACGACAGGAATGTCCACTGGTCCGGATAGGGGTTGAGATCGTTGTCCACGAAAACACTGTTGCCATTGCGACGGGGGCCGCCCTGCAGCGGCAGGGCTATCAGATTGCCGAAGCCGCCGCGGGGCAATGTGTCCTGGCTGGGGAAGAATCGATCGTAGGAGCGGAACCCGAGATCGGGACGTTGATCCATTGCATCGGTCAGCAGCATCGCGCCCAGACGACGCGCAAGGCCAGCGGAAACCGCCTCGTCAAAGAAAATCCAGACGTGACCGCCCGCTCCCGAACGAGAACGCTCCAGTGCAGCCGGAACCCCCCGATGGCTCGCCGCATCCTTGTAGGCGCCCGCGTCGGCGGCCCAGGTTTCGCCGTCGAAGTCCACCACCAGGAAGTGGCAGGTCTCGTCCAGCAAAATCGGATAGACGCCCATGACGAAAGGCTTGCCACCATCGTCCGCGCCCGACAGGTGCCGACGGATCACGTCGTCGTTCACTGCCAGAAATCGACGATTGGGGCAGTCAGCGCATTTGATCCGGGGCTTGCCGCAAACTCCCGGCACCCACTCGTTGGCGCACGCGGGCGCGTAGCCCGAGCGTCCGGCCCTGCTCTCGAACCGTCGCGGATAGATGTCCTCTCGGCCTCGAAACAGGGAGCGATAGAGCGCGATCTTAAGGTCCGGGGGTGACCGGCGATCAACGCCGACCCGCACCGGCCTCACAGTTGGCTGCCGAGGTAGCGCGCCTCCCTCACCATGCGATGTCTATGCCGGCACAGCACCGACATCGACCGCGGGATGCCGTTGCCCCTCGCCAAGCTCTTGGTCACCACAAGCGAGTGACCCCATACCGGTCGAACGCCGCATCGATTGAGATAACCCCAAGCCCGCGCGCCAAGGCTTGAGCGATCATCATTCGGTCGAAAGGGTCGCGGTGCGGGCCCGGCAAGCGCCCCGCGCGTTCAGCGTCGCTGACGCTAATCGGCAGTCCCTCAAAGCCTTGGGCGGCAATGTGGCCTGCGACATCGAGCGCCACCACTTCGCCGCTCGGCAACTTCCCAATCCTGAACTTGGTTGCGATTTCCCAAGCGGAAGCCGCACTAACCAACACCTCGTTCGACTCGTCCGCGATCAAGCGCTGTGCTGTTTCGGAAAGGCGTTGGCTGTCAGCCAACCACCAAAGAAACGTGTGGGTGTCCAACAACACCCTCACCGCTATCGCCCTTCCCAAGCACTCAGTTCCTCCTCCGGCAGCGGATCGAAGAAAGCGTCCGGAATGCTGAGTTGCCCCTTGAGGGCGTCGGGTTGGCGCTTGCCTCGCGCTTTGCAGCTGACGAGACGCGCAACCGGCTCGCCCCGCCGTGCAATGGCAACTTCCTCTCCGGCTTCAACCCGCGCCAGCAAACGAGAGAGCTCGGTCTTGGCCCGATGGACATTGACAACGTACATGCCTCTCGCCCCTTGGCGAAATCAATTTAGCCAACAATATAGCTAACTCCAGCGTCGAAGCAAGGCTGAATTTTCAGGGGCCTTCCGCCGTTTCTCACTTTTGCTGACGCAACAGCCTGACCTACTCGATGGAGGGAACGGACGCATCCTTGTTCAGCTTCAACTCCGCCACTCGTCAGATCACCTTGCAGGCGGCGCTCGACTTCGAGGCGAAGCCGTCCCTCTCGGTTAGGGTCAAGGCCGACGACGGCAGGGGCGGCACGGACACGGTTGCGGTGACGATCGATCTCACGGACGTTAGCGAGCCGCCCCTGCGCCCGGGCAAGCCGACGGCGGTGGCAGTCTCGGCCACCAGCCTCAAGGTGAGCTGGGCCGCGCCGGACAGCACAGGCCGGCCAACGATCACGGGTTACGACGTGCGCTGGCGCGACAACCTCGGCAGTCTTGATTGGATAGATGCGCCCCGCGTGACCGGGACCAGTGCGACAATCACCGGCTTGAAGGCGAACATGGAGTACGTCTTGCAAGTGCGCTCGGTCAACCCCGACGGCGAAAGCGACTGGTCCTCCCCCGGGCACGGCGACACGGGCGACCATGGCCGCGGCGGCACGGACCCTGGCGAAGGCGGCGGCACGGACCCCGGCGAAGGCGGCGGCTCCGGCGGGAGTGGAGGCGGCGGCGATTCCGCGGCGGTGCGCATCTTCCACGCGGAGCCTGTGGCGGAGGGCGAGCCGCTGCGCTTCCGCGTTGGGCTGGACGCCCCGGCCCGGCGGCGCCTCGACCTGCTGGCCTCCACCGCCGGGCAGACCGCCGCCGACGGCGCGGACTACCTCGGCTTCAGCCGCCGCCCCGTCATGGTGGCGCCAGGGGCGTCGGAAGTGTGGCTGGAGGTGCCCACCGCGCGCGATGCCGACGACGGGGAGGGCGACGAGAAGCTGACGGTGACCCTGGCCGTGGCGCCGGGTTCGGCCCCGGCGAGCGTGGTGCGCTCGGAGGCGCAGGGGACCATCCTCGACGGCCCGCCGCCGGAGGCCGTGGTTCCGCTGTTCCTGGCCGACGCCGAGGCGCGCCACGGCTTCGTCCGGGTGCTGGACCGGGGCTGGCGGGGCGGCCCCGTCACGGTGGCCGCCACCGACGACGGCGGCGCGGCGGCGGACTCGATGCTGCGGCTGCCGACGCAAGGCGCGGCACACTTCAACTCGTCGGACCTGGAGCTCGGCAACACCGTTAAGGGCCTCGCGCCCGGAACCGGCATGCCGACCCGCGGCGACTGGCGGCTGCGGCTTACGGGCGCGGACGCGGCGGCTCTGGCCTACGCCCGCACCCGCGACGGCTTCGTGACGCCGCTGGCCGGCACGGTTCCGGCGGCCGACGGCGGGCTGTTCGTGGCCTTTTTCAACCCCGGCAGCAACTTCCGGCAGGTGAGCCTGCTGCGGCTTCACAACCCCGGCGAGGAGGACGCCCGGATCACGGTTGAGGGCACCGACGACTCGGGCGCCTCGCCGGGGACGCCGGTGCGGCTCACCGTGCCGGGCGGGGAGTCCGTCACGCTGAGCGCCCGGGAGCTTGAGGGCGGCGCGGCCCCCGGCATCGACCTTGACGGGGCGCTGGGCGACGGCCGGGGCAAGTGGCGGCTGTCGGTGACCTCGGACAGACCCGTGGAGGCCATGAGCCTGCTGGAGTCGCCGACCGGCCACCTGGCCAACCTGTCGGCGGGGACCGCCCCGCGCACGGAGGGGGACGGCGGAACGGCGCGCACCCTCGTGCCGCTGTTCCCGTCGGCGTCCGACCCGGACCGGCGGCAGGGCTTCATCCGGGTGGTCAACCGGGGATCGGGGGCGGCAGAGGTCCGCATCGAGGCGCGGGACGACGCCGGGACGGAATACCCCGCGGTGACGCTAGCTTTGGATGCCGAGGAGGCGGTCCACCTGAACTCCCAGGACCTTGAGAACGGCGCGGCCAGCAAGGGGCTGACCGCGGGCGCCGGCCCCGGCGAGGGCCACTGGCGGCTTGAGGCCACCGCGCCGTCGGAGGTGGTCGTGCTGGCGTACCTGCGCCACCTCGACGACGGCTTCCTGACCGGCATGAACGCGATGGCGCCGCTCGTGGACGACAACGTTCACCAAGTGGACTTCCTCAACCCCGGCAGCAACCACCGGCAGGCCAGCCTGCTGCGGCTGGTGAACCCGGGGGCCGAGCCCGCCCAGGTGGCTGTGTCCGGGACCGACGACGCCGGGGAGCCGGGGGCGGCCGAGGTGCGGCTGGCGCTGCCGGCCAACACCGTGCGGATGCTGACGTCGGCCGAGCTGGAAGACGGCGGCGAGAGGCTTGAGGGCGCGTTGGGCGATGGGACGGGCAAATGGCGGCTGCGGGTGGTGTCCGACCGGCCGATACAGGTCATGAGCCTGCTCGCCTCCCCCACCGGCCACCTCGCCAACCTCTCCGTCGGGTTCGGCGACGGCGCGGCGGATCAGCCGGGGATGCAGGACAACAGGCCCTGAGCCGGGGCAACCGGAATGGCGGCGATGCAGGAACATCGCCGCCACCCGACTCAAGCAGGACGGCAGGCGCTGGAGCGGCGGCGGCGGCAACTAGACCGCGGCGTGCTCGAACGCCACCAGGTTGCGGGATTCGCTGCTGAACTCCACGCCGACCAGATGGACGCGCACCTCCGGCGAGCGGTACTTTTCCGCGTAGCCCCGCTCCACGAGCTGGGCCATCGCCGCCCCCTCGCCAGCCTGCTCGACCACCTTGAACTCGAAGATGTACACGCGGCCCTCGACGCGCACCGCCATGTCCAGACGGCCCCGGTTGGTGCTTGCCTCAAGCGTGACGTCGAGGCCGAGCGCCGCGAAGTACGAGTAGAAGACGCTCGCATAGAAGCCCTCGTAGTCGGCGATGTCGTTGTTCGTGTACCACTGGTGCGGAATGCTCGCGTAGAAGGCATGGAACAGATCGCGCATCCCCTCGACCTCGCCCGCAGCCAGCAGGTCGTAGAGCCGCGCACCGTGCGCCGCGCGCCGCGACGGGTCGCCGACCATGCGGTCGAGCAGGCTGCGGTTCAGGCCCTGGCGCACCTCCCGGTTCGGATAGCCGAGGCGGTAGAAGGTCTCCCCGGCGCGCCGCTCGCGGCGCAGGATCGTCAGGTAGCCGGTCTGGAACAGCAGCGCCTCCGGGGCGATGGCGTCGACGTCGAACGTGGACAGCAGGTCGGCACTCGGCAGCAGGCGGTCTAGGTCCACCGACGGCACCCGGTGCCGGAACAGCGTGTCCACCAGGAACGTTGGCGTCCCCGTCTCCAGCCAGTGCGGCTCGAACTCGCGGCTGCGGAACAGCAGCAGGATGTCGAACGGGTTGTAAACCCTCTCCTCGCCGAGCCACGAATAGCCGTTGTACCAATCCCGAATCGCCTCCCGGTCGAGGCCGGGCAGCTCGGGCGCGAACGTCTCGTCGAGGTCGGCCTCGGTGTAGCCGCAGATCGCCGAGTGGCCGGGGTCGAGGGTGATGTCCGTGAGGTTGTTCAGCCCCGAGAACAGGTTCACCTTGGAGAACCGGCTCACGCCCGTTGTGAAGCTGAACCGGATGTGCGCGTCGGCGGATTTCAGCGTCGAGTAAAGGCCGCGCAGGTAGTCGCGGTTGGCCCGCGCGAGGTCCGCATCCTCCAGCGCGTCGAGTATCGGCTTGTCGTACTCGTCCACGAGCACCGCAACGCGCTGCCCGGCGCGCCTGCGCAGTTCGCGGATCAGCCGCCGGAAGCGGATTGGCCCCGTGCGCCCGGCAAGCTCGATCCCGGCGTCCGCGGCGGCGACGTCGAGCTGATCCTCCACCTCCGCGTGAAGATCGTCAACGCTCCAGAAACTGCCCGATGAGAAGTCCAGGCGCACGACTGGATGCTGCACCGACCAGTCCCAATGCCCGTGAATGGCGAGGCCCTCGAACAGCTCCCCGCTGCCTTCGAACAGTTCCTTCAGCGTGTCCAGGAACAGGCTCTTGCCGAAGCGCCTCGGGCGTGACAGGAAGTAGTGCGTGCCGCCGTCCAGCAGATTCTTGATGTGGCTTGTCTTGTCCACGTAGTAGCAGCCGTCCTCCCGCAATTTGCGGAAGGTCTGGATGCCGATGGGCAGCTTGCGCCGGTCCATTTGGCGAACTAAGCGCACAGCCCGGCGGCGACCGCGCGCACCGGATCCAGGAACGCACGGTCGGCCACGATGTCGAATAACGCCTTGGCCCGCCGCTCATCACGCCAAGCGGTAAAAGTGCCTTCGCAACGCTCCGTCGTTTTGCCGGTCATGCCGACATCCCTAAGCCACCTTTCCGGTGCCCAACAGCATAGCACGGGCCTTGTTCCTGCCTGAAACGCAGGCACTGCGGGTTTCGTCGTGCGCAAAAGTGCTTTAGCATTCCCCCATTGAAGCAGCACGATCGATTCGGTCGATGGCCGGCGACGCCTGCATGGACCAACTGAACGCCTTTATCGACAACATCAACGCCTTCGCGTGGGGCCCGCCCATGCTGGGCATGCTGGGGTTCACCGGCGTACTGCTGACGCTTGGGCTCGGGTTCATGCCCTGGCGCAAGCTCGCCTACGGGTTCCGGCTGCTGTTCGACCGTTCGGCCCCCGGCGGCGCCGGCGAGGTCAAACCGTTCAACGCGCTGATGACCGCCCTGTCGGCCACCGTCGGAACGGGCAACATCGCCGGTGTCGCCACGGCGATCGCGCTCGGCGGACCCGGCGCAATCTTCTATATGTGGCTGATCGCCCTGTTCGGCATGGCCACCAAGTACGCCGAAGCGGTGTGCGCCGTGCAGTACCGCGAGGTTGACAAGTCCGGCAGGTACGTTGGCGGGCCGATGTACTACCTGCGCAACGGCGTCGGCGCCTTCGCGCCGGAACTCGGCAAGTGGCTCGGCCTCGCGTTCGCTGTCTTCGGGGCGGTCGCGGCGTTCGGAATCGGCAACGCCGTGCAGGTGAACTCCATGGCGGCAGCCCTAGGCGAGAGCTTCTCGGTGCCGGCTTGGGCCACCGGGGCCGTGGTCGCGGCACTGGTCGGCGTGGTCGTGATCGGCGGCATCCGGCGGATCGGCGAGGTCGCCGGCAAGCTGGTGCCCGTCATGGTCGTGCTCTACTTCGGGGCGGCGCTGGCCATCATCCTGATCAACATCGCCGATGTTCCCGCCGCCTTCGGGCTCATCTTCACGCATGCGTTCACGCCAGCCGCCGCCACCGGCGGCTTCGCGGGCGCAGCCGTCGCGGCGGCCATCCGCTTCGGGGTCGCGCGGGGCGTGTTCTCCAACGAGTCAGGGCTGGGCTCGGCGGCCATCGCCCACGCTGCAGCGCAGACCGACAGCCCTGTTCGGCAAGGGATCATCGCGATGCTCGGGACGTTCATCGACACCCTCGTGGTGTGCACCATGACGGCCTTGGTGATCCTGACGTCCGGTGCCTGGACGATGACTGGCGCCGACGGCGGCGGATTGACCGGCGCGGTGCTCACATCGACCGGCTTTGGAAGCGCCATCCCCGGCGGCCAGTACATCGTGACGGTCGCGCTGGCGGTCTTCGCGTTCACCACGATTCTCGGCTGGTCGTACTACGGCGAGCGCTGTTGGCAGTACTTGTTCCAAGAGCGGAGCCTGTGGATCTACCGCGGGCTGTGGGTCGCCGCCGCCCTCGCCTTCGCCAACGTGAAGGTGGACTTCGTCTGGAACCTGTCAGACACGCTGAACGGCTTGATGGCCATCCCCAACCTCGTGGGGTTGCTGCTGCTGGCGCCAATGGTGTTCCAGATAACGCGGGAGCATTTCGAGCAGGCGTAGCGCTCCGTCACGCATCAAGGGTCGCCTGGAGGCGCTTGCTTGATGCATGGCCTGCTCTTGGTCCTGCGCTCCGTCAATTGGGGGCAGGCGCTGGTCGGCTTAGAGCTCGGTGGCCATGAACAGGTTGCAGGTTCCGCAGCGATTGCCTGTCGGCCCCGGAGACGAGGCGGCGTGCGGCCGCGTCGACCAAGAGATGACACAGCGCATGGCAGCCTGTCGAGCGTTAAAGTCTTCCTATTGCTGGAAAGAGCTAAAACAACTAAGGTCATCTTCCACCTACGGATAACTCAATGAGGAGAAGCCGATGCGGATCAAGCCGAAAAAAGCGGCATTCGCAATATTTGCGTTGGTCGGGATTGCGATTTCCCCGCCCCTTCTAGCGGAGCAGCAGACGGAGCCAACGGCAGAGGAATGCAAGCAGGCATGGGACAAAAGCAGCGCAAGCCGATCCTGCGGTTTGGCGCAGGTTCATGATCTCTTGGCCGAAGTGTCTGTTGAGAACAGGCAATGCAAGGTCTATGTTGACTGTTCGAGCACTGTTTGGCTCGAACACCGCAGGAACACCTTCTTCGGCTCTGTGGAAGAAGTGGAGGGCGTGGAAAACTGCAACGGCTATTTGAAGCCATCCTGCTGACGTGATGCCTGCTCGCTGAGCGAAGACAGCGGGCCCCATTCGCAACATGGGCGCCGCACGAATGCAACATCAAGCCGTTCGTGGCGGAGACGCTGTTCCGGCTGCTTGCGAACGAGTCCGGGCGGAACGGCCACTGCCTGTGCGGCCAGTGGGAAGGGGGAAGCCGCTGGGATACCGACGTGCTGCTCGTCACCCGGGGGTGGGCCTACTTCGTCTGGCGCGCCCGCTTGCGGGATGTCGCCGCCTGACTGCAACGGCCGGACTCATCCGAACGGAATGAGCACATTCCGCACATCATCCGGCCAACCGACCGCAATTGGTGTCTGGCAACGCTTTACAGCGGCCACTCAAACCACCTCGCCGGATCGCGCACGATCATTGACGCGGTGCTGTCGAGCGAGCTTGAAGCGTACAGCGTGGCGCTGACGGATCGAGCGCATTGATCGGCGATTGCATCCCTGTGATGTTGTGGCGTGTCGAGCGTTAAAGTTGCATCACATCATCATTGAAAATAACATCTGATGTGCAGATTGGAGGGGTGAGATGAGAGGCACTTGCGCTGTTCTGAGAGTCTTTAGGGGCGGGGTTTTGCGGGCGCTCC